>NZ_JBIXLM010000005.1:0-163318 GCF_045798545.1 Paeniglutamicibacter sp. ORCA_105
GGGCGTTTGTCACATTGGACGAGGGGCCCTTAGATGCTGTTCGTGGCCATGTCGATGTCCAGGCGCGGCAGGCGGTCGAACCAAGCGTTTTCGCCCGGGGTGCCCACGTTGACGATCAGGAAGGCGTGGTTGGCGGTTTCGGCGTTGATGACGGTGTCCACTCCTGCGGCGTTGAAGCCACCCATGGGTCCGGCATGCAGGCCGGCAGCACGGACGGCCATGATGAAGTAGCCCGCTTGCATCCAGGCGTTGTTCTTGGCGACCTCGGCACGCATGGCGGCATCGTCGTCAAACATTGCCTTCCGTTCCGCCGCGTGGGGGAAGAAGACGGGGAACTGCTCGTGCCAGTTGGCATCGTAGCTCAACACAGCCAGCGCCGGGGCGGCCAGGGACTTGGGCCGGTTTGCTTCCATCATCTGGGCAACAACTGCCTCGCGGGCCTCTGCACTCTTGACCCAAGTGATGCGCAACGGCTGGTTGTTCATCATTGTCGGACCCATTTTGGTGAGCTCGTAGATGGCTTCCAGGGTCTGATCGGAGACGGCGTCGTCGGAGAAGGTGTTGGCAGTTCGCGCTTCAAGGAAAAGCTTGTCAGCGGTATCTGCATCGATCGACAGCTGTTCGTACACGGTCGCGGCGGTTTCAACGCTCATGTGGGGGTGTGCTCCTTGCGGTTCAGCGGTAGTTTCCTACTAAAGCAGAACCACCACTGTTGACCGCCACATTCCACTGGCGTCCGTGATTCACGTCACCCGGAACGGCCAAAGGCTCGAGAACGGGACACTTTCGTGGTTAAACATCAGCACGCCCGACGACGCCGATGGTGGCTACTCTTGGGGTAGTAGCGACCGGGAACCATGTTTATCAAATGCTCCTTGGGGGAAAGCATTTGACGCGGCTCCCGATGCGGACCAACTTGGGGGCTTGGTCTGCGGGGCTGGCGTCGTCTGGCGTGCTGGAAATGAGTTCTCGAAGCGCCACTCGCAAAACGCTCTTCGTACTCATCAATCGGCTATACGGCCGATGTAGTACCTACTGTATCCAGCGCGGCAACCACAGCACATTAGACTTTTGACCATACTTAGTGAGGAAACCTCACTAAGTATCTTGGACCCCGGGGAGTTCCTCGGGCACCCGGTGGGCTCCATCAATAATGTCGGCCGGCAGCTCGGCCCGCACCACCCAGTCACCTCGGACGCGCTGGGCCGAAAGAGTCCCGCCGAAGGCTGCCATGCGGTCGACCATGCCCACGATGCCGGAGCTAGGACCACCACTGTCAAAACCCTGGTCGATCACGCGGCCAGGCAGCTTGTTGGCGACTTCAAGCCAAACCCTGTCGCCGACAATGAGGGCCTCAATTCGGCACGGCGCATCACGCTCGGCATGCTTGACGATGTTCGTCGTGGATTCCTGCAACACCCGATATAACGCGGCTTGGGCCGACTGGGGCAGCCCGGCAAGCTTTGGGTCGGCCATGGTCTTCGTCGGGTGGCCGAGGTCAACCAATCGCTCGGCAAAGATCTCGACACCAATCAGTATTTCCAGGCTGCTGGCCGCGTTCCCCGCCTTGTCTACAATCGATCCGTCCACACGCGTTGCTCGGCCGTCGGATCGAAGCACGTTGAGCAGGACGCGCAGGTCCTGGAGCGCCTCCTTAGACGTAGCACCAATAACCTTGAGCGCGGCCTGGGCAACCGCCGGATCACCGGAAAAGCCTGCAGCCTTGGCTTGCATGGAAATCACGGTGATGTCGTGGGCGACGATATCGTGAAGGTCCCTCGCAATGGCCTTGCGCTCCGCTTCAACAGCTTCCCGTTGCTTGCGCCGCAATTCTTCGATACGTTTCCTGTCAGCCTCGCGCTGCTCCTGGAACTTCCGTACAAATATGGCAATGAAGTACGCAGCGGCAACCAACGGGATGATGATAAACAGGAAGCCCAGATCGTATGACCTGAAAACGATGATTAGCAATGGCCACAAGCCAATAACGCACAAATATCTGAACGAATATTTGCGCGTCTCCGTCAGGGTAACCAGACCAACCAACAGAGGAACAATTAGGAGAGCAAACAAATACGCGCCAGTGAATGCCGTTAATGACATGGCCACGATCGACACGATGACCGCATATCGTGTGCGGACCCACAGAAATCCGAGAGCAAGCGCAAAGGACGCGTTGACAATCGCTTCGATCGCACGAATTCGAAACCTCGCCGGGTCAGACTCGCTGACCAGGCTCACAATGTCGGTAACCAGCAACAATGCCACAACACCGCTCGCAACTAGAAGAATCTTCCTCCCCAAAGAGGAGGAAGATTGCTCACTAGTTGCATCGGAGACAAAAACGAATCGGTTCACCGCTCCATTCTCGCTCAAAGCTGGACCCATTCGCATGAGCCCGGCTCACTACCTAGGGCAAGATGCGCCGAAGTAGCGGCACAGCCAGTCGTTAAAAGCATCGGAGGCCCCCGCGGGCGAAGCGACTGGCAATGAGCTACCACCGGAAAGGGAACCGGGGACGACCGCGGCCTGAGCAGGAATGGCGGCCGGAAGCAACAATGCTGCGGACATGGCGACCGCAGCGAGGATACGAGTTTTATGAGTCATGTTGATCATTCTTGCACCTAATTCATTAAGTCAACAGCTCCTTTCCCAAAATCTTTTGTTGCTCATCAGCGCGGCGCCCTTTCCACCAATGACCACTAGACTCGTAAAGGTGACCGACATTCAAGTTCTTGTGGTTGATAACGAACCACTCATGCGCCAAGCCCTCAAAATCATTCTTGAAGCTGCACCAGGATTCAGTTGGATGGGTGAAGCGACAAACGGTATTGAGGCCGTAGCTTTTTGCGCGGGCAACAGTCCGAATGTAATCCTCATGGACATGCAGATGCCGCGCATGGACGGTGTTGAGGCCACCGAAATCATCATCACGAACTATCCGGACATCGGCGTGCTCGCCATAACCGCATTCTCCTCTGAGGAGTACCTGGTTCCTGCCCTACGCGCGGGTGCCGCTGGGTACCTGGTCAAGGACGCTGAGCCCACGGAAATCCTCGGTGCAATTCGGGCCGTGCACGACGGAAGTGCCGCTATTTCGGCGTCACTATCTCAGGATCTCATCCGCGCGGTTCGCGACGCTCATGACATCAAACCAAGTAGTACGAGCAGACAAAGCCCCATGCCTCTGTCCGAGCGGGAGCTTGAAGTCCTGCAGTTGCTGGCTCATGGCCGCAACAATCCAGAGATGGCTGCGGAGTTGCACATTTCCGAAGCCACCGTCAAAGCGCATCTAAGCCGTGTCATGGCAAAATTCGGTGTCCGGGACAGGGTCCAAACCTTGATCCGGGCTGCACAATTCGGTCTTGTCGAGCTGCACATGGACTAGGCAATGGCCCACGGTTGTTGGTCGGCACATGGTGTTACGCCAACCCGGCGTCTTTGCCTCCAACGGATCGGGACGGGCACCAGTTTTGAACGCTTGATAGGTGCCCATCCGGCCGCCGACGTCGGGCAGCGGGACCGGACCCAAATAAAACTTGTACATTTCACTAATAAGATCTCCATTTCATGGATCGACATTCATTTGCAAATTAGGTGGCAATAACCACCTTTCTTGCTTGGGGCCCCCCTGCATCACCTAGGCTCGAAAAATGACAACTGAACTGACGAAGGAGCGCGCCCAACCACGCGTACACCGATGGGTTTTCTGGCCCGCTGCCATCATCATCATTGTTTTTGCCACGTTTGCCATGACCATGCCAAGCACTGCCGAGGCACTCTTCGCGTCCGTCCAGTCGCAGATCATCGGCTACTTCAATTGGTACTACGTCCTTATCGCCACGGGATTTGTGGTGTTCAGCCTGTGGCTGGGATTCGGCAAATTTGGCGAAATCAAGCTCGGCAAGGACGAAGACGAACCGGAGTTCTCCCTCGGTTCGTGGTTCTCGCTGCTCTTCGCCGCCGGCATGGGCATCGGCCTGGTCTTCTATGGCGTCTCAGAGCCGCTGAGCCACTTTGCCTCTCCCAAGCCCGGCGCCTCGGGATCGCCTGGCGAGCTTGCCCAACAGGCGCAGGCGCAAACCTTCCTTCATTGGGGGGTGCATGCCTGGTCGATCTACGTAGTTATCGGGTTGGCCCTCGCCTACGCCATTCACCGACGTGGCCGGCCCATATCGATTCGGTGGACACTCGAGCCACTGCTGGGGCGCAAGGTCCATGGCGGACTTGGAAACCTCATCGACGTTGTTGCGTTGGTTGGCACGATCTTTGGTGTGGCGACCTCTTTGGGATTGGGCGTCTTGCAAATCAGTGCAGGACTGGAAAGCGCCGGACTGGTTCAGGCTTCCCAATTCATCGATCTCGTCATCATTGCAGTCGTCACCGCGTTGGTGCTCTTCTCCGTTCTTTCGGGCGTCGGCAAGGGCATGAAGTGGCTCTCGAACACCAACTTGATCCTGGCAGGCGTGATGGTCGTCTTCCTCTTGATTGTTGGCCCCACGCAATTCCTGCTCAGAAACTTCGTACAGTCCGTCGGCAATTACCTGCAGAACTTCCTTGCAATGTCGTTCAACGTCAGTGCCTTCACCGGGGCCGAGGGCGAGGTCTGGCAGGGCACTTGGACCACGTTCTACTGGGGCTGGTGGATTTCGTGGGCGCCGTTCGTGGGAATCTTCATTGCCCGGATTTCTCGCGGTCGCACGGTACGCCAATTCGTTGCAGGTGTCATTTTGGTTCCCACCATTGTCACGATGATTTGGTTCTCGGTCCTGGGTGGAATCGCCTTGCACGGACAGCTGGAGGGAACGGGCAACCTCATCGCCCCGGACCGCTCGATTGACACCGAGGGCGCCTTGTTTGCCATGCTCGACCAATTGCCTGCCGGCTCTGTACTAACGGTGGGTGCGATCATCATGATTGTCATCTTCTTCGTTACATCGGCTGACTCGGGCGCGCTGGTCATGGGCATGATTGCCACCGGCGGGGACGTGGAGCCCAAGAACTGGATCCGAATCTTCTTCACGCTGGCAACTTCGATCCTGGCCGCTTCCCTGTTGCTCTCGGGCGGCCTTGAGGCACTCAAGACAGCGGCGATCATCATTGCCCTGCCGTTCAGCATCGTCCTGATCTTGATCTGTTGGTCGACGTATCGGGCATTTTCACGTGAAGTGAAGGTATATGAAAAGGCACGGCGCATGGCGTTCGTCGACCACATCGGCGATTTCTATGGTCTGGAAGTCGAAGCCCCGAACCAGGATTCGCAGTTGATCAATCTCCAGAACTTCACTGCACGGTTGCGGCGGTCAGTTCCGCTGGCACGCCGAGGCCATGTGCCGGCGGCTACGGGCAGGGTTCGCTTGGAGGCTGACAACCATCGAGACGCACCTGAAACCGAAGGCAGCCACTCCGGCCAGCCACCGCAGGCCACGAGCTAGCCGAATCTACATCGCAAAATCGAGGTGTTGGGTTCCCGTCCATGTACGGGAACCCAACACCTCGAATGCGTTTCAACCAATGTTTCCGACAGGCGTGGGCAAATAGCTGCCGGACTCAACGGCGGTATTCTGCTGCCCGGTTGGCGGTCACCGACTCGGATCCAAGTCGTAGAAGACCACGACGTGCGGCGCCATCCGCGTTCCGCATGTGGTGGTCAGTCGGAACCTTGTTCCCAGGCTGGACGATCCATGGTCCACGTTGTATCAGTCAGCCCCGAAGCGCAGGCGAATGGCACGGTAGGCCAGGCCCACGGCGAACATCGCCAGTCCGCCGATGACGGCGCTGGGTGGCAGCGTGGCAACAAGCACGGCGCACCCAATGGCACCTGCGACTCCCAACCACGCGGGGCTCAGGCGCTCGTCCCGCGGCTGTTTGAACGCCGCGATGTTGGCGATTAGGTAGTAGACGAGCACGCCGAACGACGAGAACCCGATGGCGGTCCGCAGGTCGAAGAACATGATCAGCAAGACCACCGCCACGCCAACCGTCAACTCGGCGCGGTGCGGCGTTGAAAAGCGCGGGTGGATGGCGGCCAAGGGATGGGGAAGGTCGTGTTCCCGTGCCATGGCCATGGCCGTGCGTCCAATGCCTGCAATCAAAGCAAGGAGCGCCCCAAGGGATGCCAGGGCCGCGGCTATCTGCACCAGCGGCAATGCCCAGGAATCCCCCAGTGCGGTGACCAAAGGCTTGGCGCTTTGGGCAATGCCTCCGGCACCCAAAACATTCAGGAGCACCACCGCGACCACCGCGTAGAGAACTACGACGATGCCCAGGCCAATCCCAATGGCACGGGGAATGCTCTTGGTCGGGTTTCGTACTTCCTCGCCCAGGGTCGCGATGCGTGCATATCCAGCGAAGGCAAAGAACAGTAGACCGGCCCCCTGCAAGATACCCAGAGCGCCGGTATTCTCCCCTGCCGCGTGGACCGGCGGCGCATGGGTGCCGGTAAGGATCGCGACCAGAACCACGGCAAGGAGCGCCAATACCGCGATGACGATAATGCGTGCTGCGGCCGCTGTTCGTGTGACTCCCAGATAGTTGACGCCGACCAGCAACGCCACCGCCAGAACAGCGACGGGCTTCACCCAGGCTTCGGGAACCGTGTAAGTTGCGAAGGTCAGTGCCATTGCCGCTGCCGAAGCCGTCTTGCCGACCACGAAGCCCCATCCGGCGATAAAGCCCGGCCACGGGCCAAGCACCTCACGCCCATAAGCATAAGTACCTCCGGACGTCGGGTACCGAGCCGCGAGTTGGGCGCTGGAGCGTGCATTTGCATACGCCAACGCGGCCGCCAAAAACAGGGACACCAGAAGTGCGGAACCGGCAGCGGACGCCGCAGGTGTGAACGCGGAAAAAATTCCGGCGCCAATCATGGCACCCAAACCGATCATCACTGCCGCTTGGGTACCCAATTGACGTTTAAGGCCAGGGCCCACTTCTTCTCCGCTCAAGCTTCGCATTCTCAACAGCTACTACATTGAGATTAACGTTTGGTGGCGCACCAACATCGAGGGACGCGCCCTCAGTCGCCTTTTCACTTCGCGCATGCGCTCCCACGCCATAACCCCACAGACCGACATTGGTCTGGGAACGACCTTTGCAGGTTCGCCTAAGCTCAAAGAGGATTGCTGGATACGCGCAAGAATCGGGGACTCGCATGACACTGGGACATTTCGCAGTCATTGATACGGAAACCACGGGACTTTTCCCGGGAAACCACGACCGCATCGCAGAAATTGCCATCATTACCATGGACCGTTCGGGAGCGGTACTGGATCGATGGGAAACGTTGATCAATCCAGAGCGTGATTTGGGCAAGCAATCGATCCATGGCATCCGGGCAAAGGACATCCTCGACGCGCCACGCTTCAGCGACGTCGCAGACGAACTTGATTGGCGCCTGTCCGGAACCATTGTTGTTGCGCATAATCTCGGGTTCGACTCGCGTTTCCTCAGGGCCGAATTTCATCGTGCGGGACTCGAACTTCCCGATTTCTATTTACCACGCGGTTTGTGCACCATGCAGATGGCGCACAAGTATCTGCCTGGGGCGGGGCGCTCCCTGCAGGACTGCTGTGATTCATTCAGCATCGAACTGCGGCATGCTCACAGCGCCGGGGATGACGCCGAGGCAGCGGCGGTCCTTCTATCCCGATATATGGAGCTCGATCCCGATCTGGGAGACTGGGACTTTCTTCTGACAGAGGCGGCGGCAACATCCTGGCGACAAACACCGCTTACGCCCCTTCGCGAACCCGCGCACCGATCATCGGCGGATTCTTTGGAGACGCACTTCGTTGACCGGATTGTGGTCCGGCTGCCAGAAATATCCGGGCCAGCGGAACACCATGAGTATCTGGCACTCCTTGACCGTGCACTGCTTGACCGGCATCTCTCCGCTCACGAAAAATCCGCACTGGTTGCCACCGCCGATGATCTGGGAATCGGCCAAACCACCGTTCGGGAACTGCACGGGAAGTATTTCGCTTCAGTGTCAGCTGTCGCTTGGGCAGATGGCTCGCTCACCGGAGATGAACTAAACGAACTGACAACCATCGCGAGGCTGCTCGGCATCTCTGCCCAACAGCTCGAGGCCGCTTCCCGAGCAACACAGGAAACGGTCCCGCCGGTCCCTGATACGGCTACTTTGACCTCCTCGTTCCTGGTACCCGGCGATCTCGTCGTACTGACCGGGGACATGAGCAGGCCGCGCAACGCCATCGAAGCCGAGTTGGAAGACGCCGGCTTCACGCCTCACGGGGCTGTGACAAAAAAGGTCAAGCTTCTCGTGGCCGCCGATCCGGACAGCCTCTCTGGCAAAGCGCGAAAGGCAAGATCCTACGGCATCCCGGTGGTCGGGGAGGATTACCTGTGGAACCGTCTCCTTGGATCGCCGGGCAACTGACGTCGCTTCAGAATTTTTTGACAACGGTACAATCGATCCCGGCTCACTAGTATGCTCAAGTCATCAGCGGCGGCGCCGGGGTTGTAAGCGCTGCCAAGAGGACCAAACTGTGCGGAAAAAGATGTCTCCCAAAGATCCGAAATCAGCCAACAAGGTCGAATCGCCACCACGCGGCGCAGCCGATCCCTCCGTAGTAAGCATCGACGAGCTTCGGATTCGCCGCGAACTACCTCGCGTCCTCCCCGCTTTCGATGAATGGTGCTCGGAACGTCGATTCGATATCCGCGGTTCGGATCTCCGCGCGAGAATCGTTGCTTTTCTGGAGCACTATGCGCGCGTGAACAGCAGTCGCGAAATCACCTTCCTGAACCTTCCGGCCTTCGCTGCGACGCTCGATGACCTGATGTTTGGCAAGAAAACCAACGACTTCCTGGAAACGACACACGTCCTGGGGGCCTACCTTGAGTTTCTACACACCACGGGAACATGGAGCGGCACCCATGAGGAATTTCAGCGCCTCGAATCTTTTTTCAAATGCTTCGATTTCCCCCGGTTCGAACCGGAATATTCCGCCATTCCCGAACTTCAAAGCGTAATGATCAGGGTTCCGAAACTATCCCACGAAGAAGTCCTTGAAGGGATAGCGGAGTTGGCCGTTACCCGCCGACTGCTGTCGTTTTTGCGTTGGTTCGGCACGAAGCGCGAAATCACTAGCTCGAAGATCTTGAACCGCAAGCATGTACAAGAGGCAGCCGCCGCCCTCGAAGTACCTGCCGTTTACGACGGCTCGCCCACACCCGTCGGCGGACCGCCGAAGAACGGTCCGGTCCGGTTCAAGTCCGCCAAGAATGTGGCTCGCCTGAACTTGTACTGGGATGCGTCGGTGGCCGCCGGACTCGTGGAATTGAGCGCCACCCGCGCCTACCCAAGCAAGGAGGCCATTGGCTTGCTTGAGGATCCCTCCGCCAATCTCGTCAACGTGGTCCGTAGCGTGGCGCAGCAAATGTACCGTGCAGTGTCCGTGGAGGTAGAAGGACTCCGCCAAGTTCCGGAGATGGGTTACCTAACCCGTTATTTCTTGCTGGAGGCGGCCGTCGAGCCGATCAGCGTCGAAGTTCTCAAACACCCGGTCCGGGGCTTGAGCGACTTCGATCCGCGGGGAACCCCGGACACCATTGAAGTAGCTTGGCATTACCTGGAACGGTGGCATGCGGAAGGACTCGTGACCATCAACGCACGGCTTTCCATCCCGCCGGTCTTGTGCAAGCCACTGGTCCTAGAACTCGCGGATGCTTCCGAGGTCGCGTACACCTTCTCGGATCCCAACGACGAGGTCCCCAGCTTCACCGGTCATCCGTTGCTGTGAACCTTGCGATTTCAGGAACGAATACTAGAAAATTCAGGGACTCGGTTGGCGGTCTCTTTGTCCGGCGTTCCCCGTGAAATCTTCTCCTACTTCGACGCGTTGGGTGGAGCACCCACATACCTGACGCGGGATGCGGCGCCTACTGGATGAGCGGGGTTCCAAGCGTTTCCCCGTTGACGCTTCGCACCATCCACAGGCCATCAACGTTGTCCGTAAGCGAGACGGATCCATTGAGAATGCTGTCAAATTGGTTTCCTGCGAGCGCGGAGAGGGTGTAGCGGATGATCGTTCCGTGGCACACCACCGCAACGTTCTTCTCCGGGAAGTCCGCGGCGATCAGCTCGATGGCGGCAAGGCCGCGAGCCACCACGGAGTCCAAGTTCTCTATTCCGCCGCCGACCTTGTTGGGCCAGAGCTTCTCCCATTCGCCGTCCTGCATGCCTTCGGCCTGACCGTAATCTCGCTCAATGAGTTCGTCGTAGCTGCGTCCCAACTCTATCCCCAGGCCACTTGCAATGATTTCCGCAGTTTCGCGTGCCCGGGACAACGGGGAACTGACAATCGCATCCCAGGAGCCGGCGCCAAGCACCGCCACGGCGTCGCGGGCCTGCTGGCGTCCGACCTCGTTGAGAGGGATGTCGCTGGAGCCCTGCAGGCGGCCTTCGGCGTTCCAATCGGTTTGCCCATGGCGAATGAATCCTAGTTTCATGCCTCCATTCTCGCGCTTCCGCACCCCGACTGCCTACCACCGACACTCGTCGGGGAAGTTCAACTGCCAATGCAGATGCGTAAATTCAGTGGCTTCGTCTTTCCCGGCCCCCTGTCCAAAGGAAGTGCTTCCATGCGATCCTCTAAGGGTTGAGGGGTGGGACATATGGCAGTTCATCGGCTGGAGGCCGCGCTTGCTGCATTCGAGGATCCGGCGGCCAAGGCCCGATCGCTCATGCCGCTGCATCGGGCGTGGGCCAACACAGAGATCATCCCCGCACCGGTGCGCCCGGTGGTGGCCCGCTCCTGGCAGCGACAGTCGCTGAAGAACCCGGCCATCCGGCCGCTGGGCACCGAGGATATCGTCGACCGCAGGGAACGTGCAGCCGTGCTTTCCGGCCTGGTTCCCCTGCTTGAGGACCGCTTGTTGCAACTTGCCGCCGATGCGGGCAACGAACTGGTCATCAGCGATGACGAGGGCTATGTCCTGTGGGTTGCCGGGCCGTCCCCTATTCGCCGGCGCAGTGAGGACATCGGATTCGTTGCCGGGGCGCGCTGGCGGGAAACCGATGTCGGCACCAACGGGCTGGGCGCCGCCATGGCCGAACGCACCGCGTTGCAGATCTTCGGCCCGGAACACGCCCGCGAGGAACAACATACCTGGGTGTGCACCAGTGCCCCGATCATCGAGGAACGCACCGGCCAGGTGCTTGGCGCCATCACGCTCTCCGGGTCCTACCGCACCGCGCACCCGCATACCCTGGCGCTGGTCAGCGCCACGGCGCGGGAGGCCGCCGGCCTGCTGTCCGCGCGACATGACCGCGAGCTTCATCTGCTGGCTGCTTCGGTTCCGTCCCCGGCCGGCCGCCATGTGCTGGTCGATGCGCAGGGCTGGGTGGCGCATTCGACGGGATTCGGCGTGGGAACCCGCCTGCGGCTGCCCGGCACACTGTCCCCCGGCGGCGCCTGGTTGCCCGAGCTCGGGGCGGTCGTGGCCGAAGAGGTCCCCGGGGGTTGGCTGCTGCACGGCGGCAACCGCGAGTCGGACGCCCGGCTGGAACTTGCCCTTGCCCCGGTGCCGGTTGCCGTCGTCGTCCAGGATGGGCAGCGAACCGAGATCCGCCTCAGCGAGCGGCACGGGCAGATCCTGGCGCTGCTGGTGGCCAACCCGGCCGGCCTGGACGCCCACGGCCTCATGGAGCAGCTTCCCGGCATCACCACCACCGTCACGGTGCGCGCCGAACTCTCCCGGCTGCGCGCCAGGCTCGGCGGACTGATCGAGTCCCGGCCCTACCGCCTGGGCCTGCCGGCGACGTTCCGCCCCTGAGGCCGGCCGGGCGTTGCAACCTCTTGCAACGCTCGCGGCACTGTGACCCAGCTCATAGCATCGTCTCCATCGCAACATGCTTTCGAAGGAGACGGACATGACCGAAGAGAATGCCAGCACCGCGGCAGGGCAATGGCTCGGCGAGCTGGAACGCGCACTGGAAGCGGGAAACACCGAGGCGGCGGCGGCCCTCTTCGGCGAGGAATCCTACTGGCGGGACTTGTCCGCGCTGACCTGGAACCTGCACACATCCGAGGGCCGCGGGGAAATCAAGGACATGCTGGACGGGGTCGGGCCCGACGCCTGGCCGCGGGACCTCTCCCTGGTCTCGGCCACCGAGGGCGACGGCGTGATCGAAGCCTGGTACACCTTCACCAACAAATCCATCGACGGCAAGGGGCTGCTGCGGCTGCGCGACGGCAAGTGCTGGACGCTGCTGTCCACCGCCCAGGGCCTGCGCGAGTTCCCGGAACCGGCAGGGTCGCTGCGCGAACGCGGGGCCGACCACGGGTCCGAGATGTCATCGGAGAACTGGCTGGACCGGCGCAACCGGCGCGCGGCGGAATTCGGCATCACCGAACAGCCCTACGTGCTGGTCATCGGCGGCGGACAGGGCGGCATCGGGCTCGGTGCCCGGCTCAAGCGCCTGGGCGTCCCTGCCTTGGTCATCGACAAGCACCCGCGCCCGGGCGACCAGTGGCGCTCGCGCTACCACTCGCTGTGCCTGCACGACCCCGTCTGGTACGACCACATGCCCTACATCCCTTTCCCCGACCACTGGCCGGTGTTCACCCCCAAGGACAAGATGGGCGACTGGCTGGAAAACTACACCCGGCTCATGGAGCTGGACTACTGGTCCAGCACCGAGGCCACCTCCGCCGTCCACGACCCGGACACCGGGGCATGGACCGTCCAGGTGATCCGCGAGGGCCGGAAGCACACCCTGACCCCCGCACACGTGGTGATCGCCACCGGAATGTCCGGGATCCCGAACATCCCCTCTTTCGAAGGCCAGGACGTCTTCGGCGGGGAACAGAACCATTCCTCGACCCACCCTGGCGGCGAAGCATACCGGGGCAAGAACGTGGTGGTCGTCGGCGCCAACAATTCCGCCCACGACATCTGCGCGGACCTCCACCAAAACGGCGCCAAGCCCGTCATGGTGCAACGCTCCAGCACCCACATCGTGCGCTCGGAGTCGCTGATGAACACCGTGCTGGGACCGCTGTACTCCGAGGAGGCGCTGGCCAACGGCATCGACCACGAGACCGCGGACCTGATCTTCGCCTCCATCCCCTACAAGGTCCTGCCCGAATTCCACCGCCCGGCGTTCGAGAAGATCCGCGCCGACGATGCGGACTTCTACCAGGGGCTCGCGGATGCCGGCTTCGACCTGGACTTCGGCGACGACGATTCCGGGTTGTTCCTGAAGTACCTGCGCCGCGGCTCGGGCTACTACATCAACATCGGCGCCTCCGAACTGGTGGCCGACGGGTCGATCGCCCTGGCCCACGGGGATGTCGCGCGGCTGACCGAGGATTCGGTGGTGCTCGACGACGGCACGGTGCTGCCAGCCGACGCGGTGGTCTATGCCACCGGCTACGGATCCATGAACGGCTGGGCGGCCAAGCTCATCTCTCAGGACGTGGCCGATGTGGTGGGCAAGTGCTGGGGCCTGGGCTCGGACACCACCAAGGACCCGGGTCCGTGGCAGGGCGAGCTGCGCAACATGTGGAAGCCGACCCGGCAGGAAAACCTGTGGTTCCA
The DNA here is from genome assembly GCF_045798545.1 of Paeniglutamicibacter sp. ORCA_105. NCBI lineage: Bacteria > Bacillati > Actinomycetota > Actinomycetes > Micrococcales > Micrococcaceae > Paeniglutamicibacter > Paeniglutamicibacter sp. ORCA_105. Next base: position 13,570 of record NZ_JBIXLM010000005.1, read on the forward strand.
CGGCGGGAACCTGCACCAGTCGAGGCACTACTCCAAGTACCTGGCGCTGCAGCTCAAGGCACGCTTCGAGGGCATCGACACCCCCATCTACGCGCTGGCCGAGACTCACCACAGCTCCTGATCCGGCGCCATGGTGCCCCGCCGACCCCGGATTGTCGGGGCCGCGGGGCACAATGGTGTGGTGAGTCCCACCCGCCACGATCCGGACCAACCCCAGCTGCCGCTGGACGAGGCATCGGTCCAGCTTCCGGCACCGGCAGACACCCGTGCCCCCGCCCATGCCCCTGCCAACGCCGGCGCGGTCCAACGCGAGCTCGAGGCGCTGCGCATCGACAACGCGCGGCTGCGCAGGCTCTTGTCCCTGGGCACTGCCGAGGCCCGGGCCGCGGCACCCTCCCAGGCCGAGCTCGCGCTGCGCCCCTCGGGCCCGGTGACCGCCAGCTCCCCGGAGGCCGAGAAGATCCGGCTCTACATGGAGCTGTTCCGCGCCCGCACCGATGTCTTTGCGCTGCGCTGGGAAAACGCGGCGGAGGGAAAGGCCGGCTGGGTGCCGGCGGTTCCCGGGGGCTGGCGCAAATGGATGGACCGGGAGAACACGAACTACACCAGGCTCACCCCGGCCGAGGTCGAGGGCCACCTGCGGGGCACGCAGCACATCGGGCTCTACCCGTTGACGGCGCGGGACACCTGCTGCTTTGTGGCCGCGGACTTCGACGGGGACGCCGCGATGCTCGATGCCCTGGCCTATCTCAAGGCCGCGCGCTACCGCGGCATCCCCGCCGCGCTGGAGGTCTCCCAGTCCGGGCGCGGGGCGCACGTGTGGATCTTCTTCGCGCAGGAGGTTCCCGCCGAGTCCGCGCGCTCCCTGGCCAGCTCGCTGCTGCACGAGGCCATGGGCATCAGGGGCTCGATGTCGTTGCGCAGCTACGACCGGCTCTTCCCCTCCCAGGACCGGCACACCGGCAAGGGCATGGGCAACCTGATCGCCGCCCCGCTCTCGGGCAGGCGCCGCAAGCACGGCACCACGCTCTTCCTGGACACCTCGACCCTGGAACCCTACGAGGACCAATGGGCGTACCTCTCGGGCCTCGGGCGGGTGAGCCCCGGGGAACTGAAATCGCTGCTGCGGTTGCTGCCGGCGCCGGTCACCGGGCGCAAGACCCGCCTGGAGGTCCCCGCCTCCTCCAAGATCTCCCCGCGACCCGCCCCGATCGTCAACGCCTCCATCGCCGCACGCATCACCCTGCGCGCCACGGACCTGGGCCCGGCCATGGTCACCGCGCTGAAGCACGCAGCGGCCCTGCCCAACCCCGACTTCTACGAGCGGCAGCGCCAGCGGCGCTCCACCTGGGGCATCCCGCGCTTCCTCACCAGCTACGACGAAACCCTGACCGGCGACCTCATCCTGCCCCGCGGGCTGCTGCCCCGGCTGGAGGAACTCGTTCAAACCGCCGGCAGCAAGCTCAGGCTCACCGACAACCGGGTCGTAGGGGAAGCGGCCGACTTTGCCTTCACCGCGACCCTGCATCCCGAACAGCAGCGGGCGTTCAATGCGCTGGCGGCCCGCACCCACGCGGTGCTGGTCGCCGCGCCGGGCAGCGGCAAGACCGTCATGGCCTGTGCACTGATCGCGGCCAAGTCCGTCTCCACGCTGGTGCTGGTGGACCGCAAGGCACTGGCGGACCAATGGCGCGGCGAGATCCTCACCTTCCTGGGCGAGAAATCCGGGCAGATCGGCGGCGGGAAATCCAAGACCACCGGCCGCATCGACGTGGCGTTGCTGCCCACGCTCGCCCGGCGCAAGAACGTCGCGGAGCTGACCGCCGGATACGGGTTCGTGGTGGTCGATGAATGCCACCATGTGCCGGCTGCCGCCTTCAGCCAGGTCATGAACCAGGTCCCTGCCCGTTCCTGGCTCGGGCTCACCGCCACCCCGTACCGGCGCGACGGGCTGGAGGAGCTGATCTTCCATCAGCTGGGCACCTTCACCCACGAGTTCGCCACGGCCCGCCACGGAGAACTGCCGCAAAGCGCCGCCGAGTTCCCCGCTCCTGCCCTGCAGCTGCGCCTCCACGACACGGCGTTCGACTACGACGGGGACATCGACCCGAGCGAGCCGGGCGGGATCACCCGGATCTACAAGATCCTCATCGAGGACCGGAACCGCCTGGCCCAGGTCGCCGGCGACGTCATCGAAGCGCACGGACAGGGCCGGCAAATCCTGGTGCTCTCGACCTGGAAGCGGCACCTGCAGCTGATCGCCGAGGAGTTGCGCGGCGCCGGGCTCGACCCGATCGAGCTCACGGGATCGCTGAAGACCTCCGAGCGGCGGGCCGCGATGGAGCGGATCAACTCCACCCCCGAGGACGAAGCGCTGCTGGTCTTGGGCACCGGGTCGCTGATCGGCGAGGGCTTCGACTGCCCGCGCCTGGACACGCTCTTCCTGGCCGCACCCGTTTCCTTCAAGGGACGGCTCGTCCAATACGCCGGCCGGGTCACCCGGCCGCACCCGGGCAAGGCCACCGCCGTGGTGCATGACTACGTCGATGTGCTCACCCCGGTGATCGCCCGCGCCTACGACAAGCGCGCCGGCGGGTACCGGGACCTGGGGTTCTCCCCCGCGCCCGGCTCCGACACCGGTGTTCAATAGGTGGGCGGCGTGGCCGCCCGTCCCCGTCACCAAGGGTTGGGAGGCCACGGGCGCCGCCGTCGTTGCGCCGGGCGGCGATCTAGCGCAACGGGTTGAAGTGCCGCATGACCGCCGGGGTCGATTCCCCGGTGATGGAGGCGGCAAGCATCTTGCCGGTCAGCGGCCCCAGGGCCACTCCCCACATGCCGTGGCCGCCGGCGACATGCACGCGCGAGGATCGGGTGGCCCCGATCAGCGGCAGCCCGTCGGTGGTGCAGGGACGAGATCCGACCCATTCCTCCTGGCGGTCCTCCCAGTTGATGCCGGTGAACAGCGGGGAGGCCGCGGCGACGATGGCCTCGATGCGCTTGGGCTCCAGCGGGTGGTCGGCGTCGCGGAACTCCATGGTCCCGGCCACCCGGAACCTGTCCCCCAGCGGGGTGCAGGCCACACGCTGGGCGGGGAAGTAGATCGGGTGCGTCGGCATGACCTCGGGGACCACGGTGAAGGAGTAGCCGCGCCCTGCCTGGACCACGCGCTTGACGCCGAACTTCCGCGCCAGCTTGCCCAGCCAGGCCCCGGTGGCGATGACCACCGTGTCTGCGCCCTGGGTGCGCCCGTGCCCGTCGATGATCTCGACGCCATGGGCGTGTTCAATCACGTCGGCGACCTCGAAGTCGGTGACGATCTCCCCGCCGCGGGCAATCACCGAATCGGCCAGCGAGTCCATGAACTTGGGCGGGTTGATGAAGCGCTGGTGGTGGATCGCGACACCCGCCTGGACACCGTCCCCCAGGGTGGGTTCGATGTCACGGATTTCCGCCGCGCTCATCAGGTCGAATTCGACCTCACCGCCGGCGGCGCGGATGCCCTCGAATTCGTGGAGCAGCCCGTCACGGTCCTTGAGGTTCTTGAAACCGGTCAGGAAGGGTTCGGCCGAGCGGGTGGGTTCCACGACGCCGGTCCCCAGCGTCGCGGTGCCCCCGTCGTTGCCGCGGGTGCCGGACCCGTTGACGGAGCCCGCCTGCCCGATCCTGCTGATGGTGCTGCCCTCTGAGATCTCGTCGAAGGCGTCCAGCCCGGTGGCGCCGATCTCGCTGAAGACCGCCATGGCCTCGCGCCACTTGCCCGGGGTGCAGTGCCGGGCGAAGCCCAGCAGGAAGCGGATCAGCGAGGGCTTGGCGGAGAGGGGGATGTAGAGCGGGGAGGCCGGGTCGAACATGGTCTTCAGCCCGTAGGTGAGCACCGAGGGCTCGCTCAGCGGCAGGGTCAGTGCCGGGGTGAGCCACCCTGCGTTGCCCCAGGAGGAACCCGCGGCCACGCCGTCCCGGTCCAGGATGGTGACCTTGACGCCGCGCTCCTGCAGGTACCAGGCCGTGGACAGGCCCACCATGCCCGCACCGATGACGACCACGTGTTCCGGACTCGTTGTGCTCATTTCACGCTCCACTCTCTTGCTTGCCGCTCACCGTCGGCGGACGTCGCTGTCCGCGGGCGGTGCCCGGCCGAATTGCCGATGTTCAATGTTTGGGGGGGTGGTGCGGGGAAGATCGCCGGAGGGTGCGTGCACCCTCCGGCCGTGCTCCCCCGCCACGGGGTCGTGCGGAAAGGACTGCGGTTTAGACGTAGTCCTTGTACTTCTCCAGGTGGCGGACCGGGGTGGAGAGCGCGTCGCGGCGGAACGGGTCGCCCAGTTCGCGGGTGCACATGATCTCGATGACGGTGGTCTTGCCGTCGACCATCTGGTTGTTCAGGGCTTCCTTGAGTGCCGACCCGACGTTTTCCAGCTTGTCCACGACGATGCCCTCGGCGCCCATGCTGCGGGCCATCTCGGCGAAGGATTCGCCGTTGTCCAGCTCGCCGGCGATGAAGCGGCGGTTGTAGAACTCGACCTGGTTCTTCTTCTCGGCGCCCCACTGGCGGTTGCGGAAGACGATCGCGGTGACCGGGAGGTCATGGCGGACCGCGGTGAGGACCTCGCCCATGCTCATGGCCCAGGCGCCGTCACCCGCGTAGGCGATGGCCGGGCGGTGCGGGGCCGCGGCCTTGGCACCGATCATGGTCGGCAGTGCGTAGCCGCAGTTGCCGAAGGACATGGGTGCGAAGAAGCTGCGTGGCTTCTCGAAGCGCAGGTAGCTGTGCGCCACGGAGTTGATGTTGCCGATGTCGGTGGAGATCATGACGTCTTCCGGCATGGCCTTTTCCAGTTCGCGCAGCACCTGGCGCGGGTGCAGCCAGTTACCCTCCTCGCCCTTGGCCTCCTCGATCACGTCGAGCGAGTACTCATCCTGCTCGTGGGTCCACTCGGAGAGCTCCTGCTCCCAGGCTTCCTTTTCGGCCTTGATGTTCGCTGCGCGTTCGGCCTTGGTCGCATCCGATGCCAGTTCGATGCCCTCGAGGCGCTTGGAGAGCTCAATGGCAACCGCCTTGGCATCTCCGGTGATTCCCACTGCGATCTTCTTCACCAGACCGAGCTTGGTGTGGTCCGCATCGATCTGGATGATCTTGGCCTCGGTGGGCCAGTAGGCCTGGCCGTACTGCGGCAGGGTGCCGAACGGGCCGAGCCGGGTGCCCAGCGCGATCACGACGTCCGCCTGGGAAATCAGCTTCATGCCGGCCTTGGATCCCTGGTAACCCAGCGGGCCGGCCCAAAGCGGGTGGCTGGCGGGGAAGGAGTCGTTGTGCTGGTAGCTGTTGACCACCGGTGCGCCGAGGCGCTCGGCCAGGGCCTTGGCTTCCTCGACACCGTCTGCCATGACCACGCCGCCGCCGGAGACGATGACCGGGTTCTTGGCGGTCTTGAGCAACTCAATGGCCTCGTCCAGGGACTTGGTGCCACCTGCACCGCGGTCAACGCGGCGCGGGGCGGGGATCTCGGTGATGGATTCGCCGTAGAAGTAGTCGCGCGGGATGTTCAGCTGGGTCGGGCCGTTTTCGCTCATGGCGCGGTCGAAGCAGCGGGCGGTGAATTCGGCCATGCGGTTCGGGTGGGTCACGTGGCCCTGGTACTTGGTGAACTCCTGGAACATCGGGAGCTGGTTGGCTTCCTGGAAGCCGCCCAGGCCGATGGTGTTGGTTCCGGCCTCCGGGGTGATGATGACGACCGGGCTGTGTGCCCAGTAGGCGGCGGCGATGCCGGTGACGCAGTTGGAGATGCCCGGGCCGTTCTGCCCGATGACCACGCCGTGGCGGCCGGAAGCACGCGCATAGCCGTCGGCCATGTGGGCGGCGCCCTGTTCGTGCACGACGGGTACCAGGCGGATGCCGGCCGGGGCGAAGATATCCATGGCGTCCATGAAGGCGGAGCCCATGATGCCGAAGATGTCGGTGACATCGTTGGACACCAGCGTCTCAACGAAGGCTTCCGACGACGTCATCTTCTGCGCGCCCTGGACGACCTCGCGGGATGTGGCCTTTTCAGTCATTACAAGTCTCCTTCGGGGATCAAGACCTCGCAATCTCGCAAAGTCTCAAAAAATGGTTCGAACTGCTCCCAAAAACGGGATTGATGACAAAGCTATGCGACTCACGTCACATCGGTCAAGCCCCTGTTCCATTTATTCTTCGTCCTGATACGATTTATTGAAACTTCGTTCATCGGCAGATTGGATCGATCATGGAAAATCTCACGGAACCGGAGCTCGGGCCCGCGGGCGCTGTCCAGGGAGAAACACCGGCGCTGCGCCTGTTCGCGCTGCTGGAGTTGATCACCACACGCGACCAGCTCTTCACCTTGCAGTCGCTGGTAGACCAAACGGGACTTCCGAAGCCCACGCTGCACCGCATGCTGCAACAACTCGAAGGCGCCAACCTGCTGACCCGGCAGTCCGACGGCAGGCATTACGGCACCGGCTCGCGCATGCGCCGCATGGCCGAGGACGTGTTGCTCAATGACACCCGGCACGGCACGCGGCACGCCATCCTGCGGGGCCTGGTCGATGAAATCGGCGAGAGCTGCAACATCACCGCCCTGTCCGGAAACGAGGTCATCTACCTCGACCGCGTCGAAACCAACGAGCCCTTGCGCGTGCACTTGGGCCCCGGATCCCGGGTGCCGGTGCATTGCTCCGCCAGCGGAAAGCTGATCCTTGCCCAGTTCGGGCCGACGCAGCGCGAACGCGTGTTGGCCACCGGGCCGCTGCAGCGATTCACGGTCCACACGCTCACCGACAAGGCGGAAATCGAGGCCGAGCTGGCCCGGATACGGATCGACGGATACGCCGAGGACCGCCAGGAATACCTGGACGGGCTGGTTTGCCTGGCGGTGCTGGTTCCCAACCCGGCCGGGCGCTCGAACCTCTGCATCGCGGTGCAGGCCCCCATGATGCGCAAGAGCTCGGAGGACCTGCTCAAGTTGCTGCCCGCACTTCGCCGAGCGGCCGAGAGCATCTCGCGCATCGAAGACCACGCGGACCTGGGTTCCCCGGAGTCCGAACCCCTCGCGGCGGGATGGTGAGGGAAATGAACCCGGAAGCCACCCCCCTCGCGCAGCAGGAATTGGTCCCGGTCCGCGAGACCTTCGGCATCGACAGCGACCTGCGGGTCCCCAAGTTCACCGAAACCTCGGACCACGTCCCGGCCCTCGACCCCGCCTACAGGTTCAACCCGGATGTCACCTTGGCCATCCTCGCCGGATTCACCCACAACAGCCGGGTCATGATCCAGGGTTTGCACGGCACGGGAAAATCCACGCACATCGAGCAGGTTGCGGCGCGGCTGAATTGGCCCCTCATGAGGGTGAACCTCGATGGGCACATCAGCCGGCTCGACCTGGTCGGCAAGGACACCGTGGTGATCCAGGACGGCCAGCCGGCCACCAAGTTCCAGGAAGGCGTGGTTCCCTGGGCCATGGTCCAGCCCATGGCCCTGGTCTTTGACGAATACGATGCGGGACGACCCGACGTCATGTTCGTGATCCAGCGGCTGCTGGAACGCGACGGCGGATTCACGCTACCCGACCAGAACCGCGTGATCCGCCCGCATCCATATTTTCGGCTCTTTGCCACGGCGAACACCGTTGGACTCGGAAACCTCAACGGCCTCTACCACGGGGTGCAGCGGCTGAACCACGCCCAGCTGGACCGGTGGAACATCGTTGCCGCCCTCGACTACCTTCCGGTGGACGAAGAGGTCCGGATCGTTGCCTCCCGTGTTCCCGAGCTGGCCCGAACCCCTGCCGGACTGAAGCTGGTTCGGTCCATGGTGGACGTTGCGAACCTCACCCGCGACGGCTTCGCCGCCGGGGACATCTCCACCCTGATGTCACCACGCACGGTGATCACCTGGGCCCAGAACGTTTCCATCTTCCGCGATCCGGCACTGGCCTTCAGGCTCTCCTTCGTCAACAAGTGCGACGAGGCCGAGCGCTTCATCGTGTCCGAGTACTACCAGCGCGCCATGGCCACCGAACTCGACGAGTCCTACGCACTCGTTCCCGTCGGGGCCTAGGGCAGCCCGGCGCGCCATGAGTGCAGCCCAGGCCCCCGAGCGTCGCGCCCAGGAAATCAGGGAACTGTGCGCCGCGTCCCTACGCGCCCTCGGCGCCGATCCGCGGCTCGAACTGCTCGGTACCCGCCCCTACCGCGGCACCGACGTGCTCCCGTTCAATGCCCCGCACCTCTATCCGCCGGAGGCAGGGGCCGGCTTCGAGTCGTTTCGCGGTGCCGCCGATGGGATGGCCCTGCGCGTGCGGCATTCGGACACCGCCGCGCATCTGGCGCTGCTCCCGCATTCCCCCAGCGCCAGGCTGGTCTTTGAGGTGCTTGAGCAATTCCGCTGCGAATCCCTGGCGACCCTGCCCGGGGTCATCGAGAATCTCCGGGCTCGACATGTTGCCTGGTCCAAGGAATACATCGCCTCGGGGCTGACCGAAACGTCCCTGGGCATGCTGCTCTACACGATCTTCCAGGTGACCCGCTCGCGGATCAGCTCGGAGCCGGTGGTCCATGAATCCGAGGACATGATCGAGGCGACCCGAGCGAACCTGTCCGCGACGCTCGGCCCGTTGCTCCCGGGCCTACGCCGGCACAAGCACAACCAGACCGACTTCGCCCAGCATGCGCTGTTGGTCGCCGAACTCGTCGCGGAGGCCGTCAGCGCCCTGGAATCCCGGGCACCCGCCCGCAAGGGTGCCAAGGACAAGCAAGCCAAGGCACCGGAGTTTTCCCTGCTGGTGGATGTCGAACACGATGCAGCCGCCATCGGGACATCCGGCAGCGCAACCAGCGGCGCCCTTGATTCCTCGCCCGAGGGATACACCGTGTTTACCCGCGCCTACGACACGATCTCCCCGGCCACCACACTGGTGCGCGAGGACCTGCTTCGCAGCTACCGCGAGCGCATCGCCGCCCGGGTGCACACCGAGGCGGTGAACGTGCAGCTGCTGGCCAAGTCCCTGCAGTCGCTGCTCTGCGTTCCCGAGCGCTCTGACTACGATTCGGGCATGGAGGAGGGCCTGCTCGACGGAACCCGGCTGGGCCAATTGGTGGCCTCGCCCACCGAGCGCCGGCTGTTCAAGACCGAGCGCTTCGAACCTTCCGCGGCCGCGACCCTCACATTCCTGGTGGACTGTTCCGGCTCCATGAAGGAGCATGCGGAAGGACTCGCGGCATTCCTTGACGTGCTGGCTCGGGCACTGGAACGCATCCAGGTGCCCTGCGAGGTGCTGGGCTACACCACCGGTGCCTGGAACGGCGGCCGGGCGCTGAAGGACTGGCGCCGCGCAGGCACCCCGCCGGCCCCGGGGCGGCTGAACGAACTGAGCCACGTGGTTTTCAAGGATGCGGCGACCTCGTGGCGCACCGGGCGCCTGGGGCTTGCAGCGATGCTCAAGTCGACGCTCTACCGCGAGGGAATCGACGGGGAGGCCGTGCGCTGGGCATTGGGCCGGCTCGGGCAGCGGGACGAGGAACGCAAGATCCTGGTGGTGCTCTCCGACGGCAGCCCCGCGGACGGCGCCACGGCAAACGCCAACGACGAGAACTACCTGCAGCACGACCTCGCCAATGTGCTGCGGGAGGCCGAGGCGGCCGGCGGCACCACGATTCTGGGGCTTGGCCTGGGACTGGACATGAGTCCGTATTTCAGGCGCAACGCCATCCTGGACGCGGGCCGGCTGGGCGGTTCGGAAACCGTGCGCGACCTGTTGGGCCTGTTGGAGCGCTCGTTGCGTTCAGTGCGCTGAACGGGAGGCGTACCGCTCCGAGCAAAGAGATAGCGTGAAAAAGGGAACGGAGCGTGGCCGAAAGATTCTTTCGGCCACGCTCCGTTCCCCTCACGACTTGTGGCGGTCACTGTCTCCCGCCGTAGTACTACATCTGCAGCAGGAGCACCCCCGCGTAGCCAAGTCCGGCAATCAATGCCCAGGAACACATGGCCATCAGGATCGAGGCCCCCTTCGAGGCAAAAAGCTGGCGGATCCGCACGGCCGAGCCCAGTCCGAAGAGCGCGGCGGCCAACACCACGTCCTGCACGATCGTCACGGCCTCCAGGACCTCGGTGGGAACGTTGAAGATCGAGCGCACCGCCACCAGCACCACGAATCCAATGATGAATCCCGGAACAATCGGCGGAAGCTTCAGGCCTTTGTCACCGTCACCAGCCCGGCCGTTGCGCCGGCTGATGATGCCGGCTGCGGCTACCATCGGGGCCAGGGTCAGCACGCGGGTGAGCTTGATGACGATGGCAATGGCCAGCGCGGAGGCCCCGGCGGTCTGCGCGGTGGCAACGACCTGGCCGACGTCGTGGACCGAGGCGCCGACCCACTGGCCGAAGGCCTCCGGGCCCAGCCCCAGCGGACGCATCAGCAGCGGCAGCACGGCAATGGCCAGGGTGCCGCACAGAGTCACCAGCGCCACGGGGATCACGGTGTCCTCGTCCCTTGACCTGCGCACCGCGCTCATCGCACCGATGGCGGAGGCACCGCAGATGGAGAAGCCGGTGGCGATCAACAGCGGCTGGTCTCCCGGCAAGCGGAACGCCTTGCCCAGCAGGTAGGTGCCGCCGAAGGCCAGCAGCACGACCAGCACCACCACCCCGAAGGTCGCCCAACCCAGCTCAAGCACATCGACGATGCTCAGTTTCAGGCCCAGCAGCACAATGCCGGCCCGCATGAGTTTCTTCCCCGCGAAGCCCAGCCCCCTCTGCCAGGGCCCTTCCACCAGCCGGCCCGTCCCCGGGAGGTTTGCGGACAGGATGCCCAGCACCACGGCCGTGGTCATGACCGGGATCGAGGGGACGAGCAGGTGGACCAGGAAGGACAGCGGGACCACCACGGCGCAGACCGCCAGCCCGGCCCAATGCCCGGCGACCCAGGCGCGCGCGCGGGCCCGCCGGGTAGGCGTCACGGGAGCGACGGGCGTCTGCGCGCTGCTCCCGGCCGGAGGCTGCACTGCCGGCTCATGTGTTTGGTGCACCATGAAGGTGGCTCCTTCGAAGAATGACATTGCCGTGGTGCGGCCGCACGCACCCGGGGGTATTCTCCCGTCGGGGGCTGCGGACGCACCACGATCAATGTGGTGGGTACGTGGACAATTCTGCCCGCTAATCAGGCTCCGGGTGTCACGGCCGGGGTGCCGGACTTCAGTTTGGTGCCTTCCGGGCGCGGGGCACCCAGCACCAGGATGTCGACCTGTTCGTCGGTGAGGGTTTTGTTGTGCCTGCGGCGCATCAGGAAGAATACGACGCCCAGCAGGGTCCAGACGACCAGAGCCGTCATGGATTCCTTGCCCAGCACGCCCGGGGAACCCGGGATCAGCAGCAGCCCCATGAAGACGAGGGCCGTCACGGCGCCCAGCGCGCTGAGCACCTTCTTGGAGGTGGAGCGGGTGCCCTCGAGGTCTCCGGGGCACTCGATGGAGTTGGTCGGGCGGAAGATCTTGAACGCGCACAGGCAGGTGTAGAGGTAGGCCACCGTCACGCCTACCGCGGACATGTCCACAACCCAGGTCAGTGCCGCGCGGCCGAACCACGGGCTGATTAGGCAGACGGCCCCGACGAAGATGACGCCGACGTACGGAGTCTTGTACTTGGGGTGCAGGCGGGCGAAAATCTTCGGGACCATCTGGGCCCGGCCCATGCCCAGCAGGATGCGGCTGGCCGAGACGTAGAAGCCGTTCAAGCCGGTGCTCACGCCCATGGTGATGCCGATGGTCAGCAGCAGCAGGCCGGATCCGCCCAGCACGCCGGTCAATGCGTCCGCGGTTCCCCAAGCCGAGTCGCCGGCCACGAGGGCCTCCCACGGGGCGGCCATGGCGACGGCGGCGATCATGGCCGCGTAGAGCAGGGCTGCGGCCAGAAGTGCCAGCACGATCAGCTTCATGGCCTTGGCCGGCGGGAAATCGAATTCCTCTGCCGCCTGCGGCACGTTGTCGAACCCGATGAAGGCCCAGGGTGCGATGGCGACAATCGCGGCGATCGCGGCGACCGGGTTCACGCCCTCCGGGAAGGCCGGAAGCGCGTTGGAGAAGAGGACCTGCGGGCTGGCGATGACCGCCACCAGGATGCAGGCTACGGCGACGAGCATGATGACGCAGGCGATGAACTGAATGCGGCCGGACAGGGCTGTACCGCGGATGTTCAGGTAGGCGAAAACCGCCAGGGCGGTCATCGAGATCAGGATCTCGACGATGTACACGTCGAAACCTGCCACGGTGTATAGGTATCCCTGTTGCACCACGTCGGGCATGAGCTTGCGGAAGAGCAGGGCCAGCGCCGAAGCGTTAAGGGCCACGATGCAGGTGTAGCCCAGGGTCAGGAACCAGCCGCAGAAGAAGGCGTGGGTCCGCCCGAAGCCGACCAGGGCAAAGGCCAACTCGCCGCCGGAGACGGGAAACGACTTGATCAGGAACCCGTAGCTGACGGCAATGAGCACCATCAGTGCGCCACCGATCAGGAAGCCGGAGACCGCTCCGAGCGGTCCTCCCATGGCCAGCCAGTCGGTGGGGAGGATGAACGCACCCCAACCCACGGCGGAGCCCAGGGCAATGGCCCAGACCCAGTGGGCCTTGAGTGTTTTTTCCATGCGCTCGGGCTGGCCGTTGTCTGGACCTGCCGATGCCGATGCCATGGGAGTAACCACCGTCTTGTCTGTTGTGGCTTTCATTTTAACCTCGTTCTCGGGTGGTGGCGGCGATGCCACCGCTTGCGAAGACCGGCCGCCCCGGCAGGGGCGGGACCGGTGGATCAAGATTTCTGGGATTGCAGCATGCTGATGAGTGAAACGTTGACGATGTCTGCGACGCTTGCGCCGCGGGAGAGGTCGTTGACCGGCGCGGCCAGCCCCTGCAGGATTGGCCCGTAGGCCTGGGCCCCGGCGAGCCTTTGGGTGATCTTGTAACCGATGTTTCCGGCCGCCAGGTTGGGAAAGATGAAGACATTTGCGTGTCCGGCCACCGTTGAGCCCGGGGCCTTGGACACGGCCACCGATTCGAGCAATGCGGCGTCGAATTGCAGTTCCCCGTCGATGCTCAGTGTTGGCTCGGCCGCCCGGGCCAGGGCGGTTGCCGCGCGGACCGTGGAAATGCTTTCGTGCTCCGCGGATCCGGCGGTGGAAAAGGAGAGCATGGCGACGGCCGGCTCTTCGCCGGTGAGGATGGCGAAGGTCCGTGCCGTGGCGCGGGCGATGTGCGCCAATTGGGTGGCATCGGGCGTCGGGATGACGGCGCAGTCGCCGTATCCCACATAGCGCCCGTCGGCCAGCCGCATCAGGAAGGAGGAGGAGATGCTTCCGGTGCCCGGGTCCGTGCCCACCACGCGCAGTGCCGCTCGCAGCACGTCGGCGGTGGGCCGGGTGGCCCCGGCGACGGCGGCCGAGGCCAGCCCCGCGGGAACCGCCGCGACCGCCAGGAACAATGGGTCATCCATCCACCCGGCGGTCCTGGCTGGGCCGAGGTCCGCGACCTTGCCCGCCAGGAGCGTCCCGGCGGCACTGTCGCGCAGCTCGGCCACGCACAGGACGGTGGTGGCATCGGTGAACGTGACCCCTTCGGCGAGCGCAATCGCTTTGATGCAATCGCGCTCCCCCACCAGGATGGTCTCCACGCCGATCTCGCCCAGCACCCCGGCGGCGGCAATGGCCCGCGGATCGTGCCCGTCGGCAAGGATGACCGGTCCGCGGGAGCCTTGGTCCGGGCCTGCCAGGAATCGGGCCAGGATGTTTTCATCGACACCCGCGGGTCTCACCGTTGCGATGGCCATGAGACGGTTTCCTCCCCTTGTCCGCTAGACCGCGGCCAGGGTGACGGCCGGCGACTTGAGGTAGCTGTCGGCGGCGCTCATCACGTGGTCGACCTTGTCCAGCAGGTCATCGAGAACGTCCTGGTCGGCGACCAGCGGCGGGGAGAGCACCAGCATGGTGGCGCCGCGGTTGTCCGGGCGGGTGATCAGGTTGACCTCGCGCATGGCCTTGGGCATCACCTTGGTCAGCAGGTCCTTGGATTCCTCGGCCGTGAGCTCGCGTCCGGTTTCCCGGTTGCCGGTGAGCTCGATGGCGTAGAAGAATCCGGTCCCGCGGTATTCCTTGATGCTGGTGTGCGCCGAGACGATCTTGTCCAGTCCGTTCTGGAAGTACGGTTCCAGGCTCCGGACGTTGCCCACGATGTCTTCTTCCTTGAGCGCGGTCATGTTGGCCACCGCCACCGCGGTGGAGACCGGGTGGCCGCCCCACGTGGCGCCGTGGGTAAAGATGCCCGCCAAGGGCGAGGAGAGCATGGCGTCGGCCAGCGGCTTGCGGATGATGACCCCGCCCAGCGGCGCGTAGCCGGAGGTGGAGCCCTTGGCGAAGGTGATCAGGTCCGGGACCACGTCGTACTTGATGCTGCCGAACCATTCGCCGAGGCGGCCGAAGCCGGTGATGACCTCGTCGGCGACCAGCAGGATGCCGTGCTCGTCGCAGATGGAGCGCAGTTCCTGCCAATAGCCGGCCGGCGGGACCAGTGCGCCGCGGGAGTTCTGCACCGGCTCGGCGAAGAGCGCGGCGATGGTGTGGGCGCCTTCGCGGGCAATGACCTCGCGGATGGCCTGGATCGAGGGCAGGTCCGCGGCGGAGCCGCCCTCCGGGACGACCTCTCCCAGGGTGTTCGGGACGTGGAAGACGCCGGGCATCAGGGTGCCAAAGGCCTCCTTGTAGGCGGGGATCCCGGTGACGGCCAGGGCCCCGAGGGTGGTGCCGTGGTAGGCCATGTTGCGGGCGATGATCTTGGTGCGCTCGGGCTCGCCCTGGCCGCGGTGGTACTGCCGGGCAAACTTGATGGCCGACTCGACGGCCTCGGAACCGGAGTTCACGAAGAAGACGACGTCAAGGTCCCCCGGGGCCAGCCCGGCGATGAGCGTGGCGGCATCCACGGCCGCCGGGTGGGCCGAGCCCCAGTTGGTCCAGTAGGCCAAGCGCGACATCTGCTCGTACGCGGCCTTGGGAATGTCCTGGCGGCCGTGGCCGATGTTGGCGCAGAAGAGCCCTGCCAGTCCGTCGAGGAACTTGTTGCCGTCCTCGTCAAAAAGGTAGCTTCCCTCGCCCCGGGTGATGATGGGCAGGTTCGGGTCGTTCCACACCTGGCCTGCGGTGAAGTGCGGGTAGAGATGCCGCTGAGCACGATTGCGGATATCTGAGTTGGTCACGAGACCCCTCCATTCAAGGTTTTCCTGTCGGGGCCGCGGGCGCTTCCTTGCCCCGGGGATCCCCGCGCCACCCGACGTTGCCGTGTGGTGTGTATCACTCTGCCCCCATGCTGGGTCCTTTCCCAGACCCAAATCGGCTTCCCTTTTTAGGTACCAGGGGTGGAGCTACACGTAGATCCGCGGCACTCTGGTCCCCACGCGGGTCAGGATCTCGTACGGAATGGTGCCGGAGGCCTCCGCCCACTTCTCGACGTGCGGCTCCCCGACGTCCCCGGGGCCAAAGAGCAGCGCCGCGTCCCCGGCCGAGACGTCGTCGTCGCCCACGTCGATGACGAATTGGTCCATGCAGACCCGGCCCAGGACGCGGTATCGCACGCCACCGACCTGGACGGGACCGACGGAGCTGGCGCTGCGGAAGACGCCGTCGGCGTAGCCCAGCGGAACGACTGCCAGCGTGGTCTCCCCTTGCGTGGATTCGGTGTGGCCGTAGGAGATTCCCGCGCCGGCCGGGGCGCGCTTGGTCTGCACGACGGCAGCGCCCAGGGACATGGCCGGCCGCAGCCGGGGGCAGTGGGTGCGTTCGGATTCGGGGAGCGGGTTCACCCCGTAGACGGCGATCCCGGTGCGGACCATGTCGAAGTGCGCCTCCGGGGTGGCGAGGGTCGCCGCGGAGTTGGCGATGTGGCACAGCGCCGGGTCCAGCCCCAGGGACCTGGCCGTGCCGATGGCGTGCCTGAAGACCTGCAGTTGTGCCGCCACCGAGGGGTGCCCCGGCTCATCGGCGCAGGCCAAATGGGACCAGACTCCCACCACCCGGATCCGTCCGGCGGCTTCCAGCTCCCGGGCCACCGCGCACAATGCCGGCCAGTCGGCGGGCGTTGCCCCGCCGCGCCACATCCCGGTGTCGATCTTCAGGTGGATCCGGGGAACGCCGCCGGCCCCGGTTCCGGCGTCAGCGATCTCCCGCAATTGCTCCACCGAATACGCGGCAAGTTCGATGTCCTCGGCGATGGCCCGGGCGTAGGGTGCGCCGGGCGCCGCCAGCCAGGAGAAGAGCGGGGCGGTGATCCCGGCTTCCCGCACCGCGAAGGCCTCCTCGAGCACGGCGGTGCCCAGGTAGTCGGCTCCGCCTTCGAGGGCTGCGCGGGCGGCGGGCACGATGCCGTGTCCGTAGCCGTCGGCCTTGAGCACCGCCAGCAGCCGGACGCCGGCGGCGACCTTCCGCAGCGCCCGCACGTTGGCGGTGATGGCCGCCGTTTCGATGAAGGCTGCCCGCTGCGGCACCGCGCCGAGGGCTGTCTGCGGCCCGGGGGCCTGGTTGTTTTCGCGCGTGCTGGAGGGATTCATTGCGACATCCTTGTCGTTGGTGGGGTGCGCCGGTGCGCGGGCAGGGGGCGGCGGGCGGCAAAATGCCCGCGCTACCTACAACTGTTCTGCAGGTGCGCCGTTCGGCACAGATCCAGATCGGGCAGGGTTCAATGGGTCCACAGGATGTGAAGGAGCCTCGCCCTGCCGCCCGGTGAGCCCGGAGAGCCCGGCAATGACGCGGCCCAGTTCCCTGATGCCCGGTCGGATGGCCTCGAGCTTGATGGCGGCGAATCCCAGGCGGAAGTGGTTCCGGTTGGCGCCTGGATCATCGTAAAAGACATCCCCGCGCTCGATGACGATTCCTGCCTTCAGCGCCTCGGCCGCCAACTCCACGCAGTCCAGGTCCGCGGGGCCGGTGATCCAGACGCTGACCCCGCCCGGGGGCGCAACGACCTTGAAGGGCACGAATTCCTCCAGCGCCTCGGTGAGCACCTGCCACTTGCGCTGCAATTGGGTGCGGCGCCGCGAAATGGTGCGGTGGTACTGGCCCGATTCGATCAGCAGCGCCATGGCGCGCTGGGGATGGCCGGGGATGTGCCGGATCTTGTAGCGCCGCTGGTTCCGCAATTCGGTGATCAGCTCCGCCTCGGCCACCAGGTAGCCCATGCGCAGCCCCGGGGCCAGGAACTTGGTGAAGGATCCGAGGTAGATGACGTGCCCGGAATTCGGCAGCGCCTTCAGCGCAGGTGTGGGTTTGCCGCGGTAGCGAAACTCGGAATCATAGTCGTCCTCGATGATCAGTGCCCCGGCGTCGCGGGTGCCGGCGAGGATTTGCTGGCGGCGGCTGCCCGAGAGCGTGACGTTGGTGGGGCTGTGGTGGCTGGGGGTGAGATAGAGCAGGTCAAGGTCCCCGAAGGCCTCGGGCGGCACCAGGCCGTGTTCGTCGACTTCCAACGGACGCAGCGTGGCACCGGTGCGCGCGAAGGTGTGCCGGGCATCGACATACCCGGGGTTCTCCACCCCGACCACGGTGTCGCGGCCCATCATGGTCTGCGCCAGAAGGTCCAGCCCCTGTTGGGAGCCGGCGGTGATGAGGATGTTTTCCGGCCGGGCCTGGATGCCGCGGGCCGGGAGGACCCGCTTGCACAGCACCTCGACCAGGAACGGGTCGTCCTCGTCCACCGAGTCGCGCAGCGAGTAGAAGAGGTGCGGTGCGTCCATGGCGTCGCGCAGCGCCCGGGACCAGGCCAGGCGCGGGAAGTCGCGCTCGTCGACCTGCCCGGCCACGAACGGGTACGGGTGGCTCGACCAGTTGCGGACCTTGGTGATCTCCGGCATCCCGGCATCCTCGCGCGGGCGGATGTGCCGGGACCAGTCGACCGCCGACCCCTCAGCCGTGGCGGCGGCGGCGCCGAGCTCGCGGTTGCGCAGCATCTGGGTGTTGATGAAGTAGCCGCGGCGCGACCGGGACTCGATCATGCCCGAGGCCAGCAGCTCCTGGTAGGCAGCGTTGACGGTGTTGCGCGAAAGACCGAGCTCCCGGGCCATCTCGCGCGACGAGGGCAGGGGCTGCTCCGGCACCAGGGTGCCCACGAGGATCTGGTGCTCCAGCGCCTGCCGCAGCTGCCGGTACAGCGGCTCCCCTGACTGGGCCGACACCGCGATCGGAGCCCTGACCCCTTCGCGGGGTTCCGGCAGGTCTGCGCGGTTGGCGGGGCGCGGGTTCCTAGACGTAGCCATGGTTGGCGCCCGCAGGGACCGGGACGTAGAAGCGCGGGATGACCACGATGGGCACCGGCAGTGCACGCAGCATCTTGTTCGCGGTGGACCCCAGGAAGATCCGGCTCCGTTCGGCCAGGCGGCTGGAGCCGAGCAGGACGATTTCTGACTCGTCCCAGTCAAGGGCGTCCACCGCGGCCTCTGTCGAGCGGCCCTGGGCGACGTCGGCGGTGACAATCGTCCGGTTCCGCACCCCCGCGATGGCCGTCTCGAGGGTCTGCCGGGCGTGCTCGCGCGCCGCATCGATCCGGTCGCCGTGGTGCTTTTCGCCGTCCATGGCCACCAGCGAGATCAGCCGCAGCGGAACGTGGCGGACTGCGGCGGAATCCACCGCGGCCTCCAGGACCGAATCGGCCCCGGTGCGGGTGCCCAGCGCACAGGTGATGCGGGTGATTTCCCGCGGAGGGAGGTAGCCCGAGGGTGCCAGCGCCACCGGGACCGGCGAGGAATGCAGCAGGGCGTTGGCCACGGAGCCCACGGTGAACCGGCGCAGCGGCCCGGTGCTGGCCGCTCCCACCACCACCAGGTCCGCCTTGAACGCCGACACCGCCTCGAGCAGCCCTTCGGCCATCGATGCGGCAAAACGAATGTGGGTCCGCGCAACCATGCTTGAGGGCACCAGCGCCAGCGCCCGGTCCATCCATTTTTGGGCTGCCTGCTCCAGGAACTCCTGGTAGACGCGTTCGCTGCGGGTGGCTGCAGCGGCCGGCGGGACGCCGGGAAGGATGTGGACCAGCTCGATCTCGGCATGAGTGGGAGCCGCCAACGACCTGGCCAGCGCCAGTGCCAGGGAGATTGCCTCGCGGCCGCGCTTGTCCTCGGTGCATCCAACGACATACCTCATGGCGTGGGCTTCCCCCCTTCATTGGGAGTCGATTCGGGCTTACCCCCTTATGCCTACCAGTTCGCGGTGCAGGGCGGAAAGAATGACGCACCTGTGACGCGGCGCACTATTTGTCCATCGAGTGCTGCGCCAGGAAGGAATACACCTCGGTCTCGTCCACGCCAGGGAAGGCACCCTGTGGCATGGCCGCCAACAGATGCGTCTGGGCACGCGCGCTGGGCCAGGCCTGGCCCGCCCACTGCTGCTGCAGCTCCAGTGGCGGGCGGCGGCAGCACGACTCGTCCGGGCAGGTGGATACGGAGCGCTCGGTGGTGTCGCGGCCACGGAACCACTTCACGTGTACGTAGGGCACCCCGATGCTCAGCGAGAACTTCCCGGTGTTGGAACGCTCGGTCCGCGCGGTGCACCAGAAGGTGCCGACCGTCGTGTCGGTGTACTGGTTGTAGGCGCTGAACTGGTCGGCCACGTCGAAGACCTCGCGGCTGGTCCAGTGCCTGCACACCGACTGGCCCTCGATGGCACCGATGTGGTCCATCGGGAAGTTCACGCCGTCGTTCTCGTAGGCCTTGTGGATGATGCCGGACTCGTGCACCTTCTGGAAGTGCACGGTGATGCCCAGGTGCTCGGTGGCAAGGTTGGTGAAGCGGTGCGCAGCCGTCTCGTAGGAGACCGCGAAGGCGTCCCGGATGTCCTCGACGGCGAGCTCCCGCGCACTCTTGGCGTGTTGCAGGAAATCCACGGTTGCCTTTTCCGGCATCATCAGGGAGGCCGCAAAGTAGTTGGTCGCCACACGCTGGCGCAGGAACTCGGCGTAGTCGGACGGGGTGGCGTGGCCCAGCACGTGATGTCCGAAGGCCTGCAACAGCACCGAGCGCGTGGAATGCTCGGAGCGCTGGGACTGGGTGAGGTAGACCCGCATGTTCTTCAGGTCGGTGACCGAGCGGGTGGAGTGCGGCAGGTCCGAGACGTTGTGCAGGGAGAAGCCCAGGTGCGCGGCGATGTCGGCTACCTGGTGGTGCGAGAGCGGACCGGTGGTGTGGCCGATGGCCTTGAGCACGGCCGCGGCTTCCTTCTCGATCGCCGGGAAGTAGTTGTTGCGTGCCTTCATCTCGCCGCGCAGCTCCGCGTTGGCGCGGCGCGCCTCCTCGGGGGTGGCCGATTGCTCGTTGAGCCGCCGCTCCAGCTCCCCCTGCAGCCCGACCAGGGATTCGAGCACGTCCATGGGCGTGCGCGAGGAGATGCGCACCTTGGGCAGCCCGAGCGATTGGTAGAGCGGTCCGCGCTGGGCGCGTTCGAGCTCGATTTCCAGGGCTGCGCGCCGCGTGGGAGGTGCGGCGCCGAGCAGCTCGTCCAGCCCGACCCCGAAGATGGCGGCCAGGGACTTGAGCATGCTGAGCTTGGGTTCGCGCTTGCCGTTTTCCATCAGTGACAGTTGGCTGGGTGCGGTGCCCACGGCCTCTGACAGGTCGTCGAGGGTCATGGCCTTGGTCTTGCGCAGGTGCCGGATCCGCCGGCCAAGGGAAATGATGTCCAGCTGCTCGGCATCTTCCGGCGACAGGACACTCTTCTCCGGTGTTGCAGGCCGGTTCCATGTGGGGGTGCTCACGTTTTCAGGGTACGCGAAGAAGTGAAGATCTTCCCAGCACTTGACCAAAAAAGCTGCATTGGAAACACCAAACATTCGTTTCAGGGAAGTTGCATGCCAAATCCGCCAGTCCGCACAGCCGTCCACGAACCAGCAGGATTCCATGTGGAGCTATTCGCGTCGTGCTTTCCCGCCGCCCAGCGGGGGTTGTGCCGGACCAACCGCCCTGACAGCATGAAACCGGTGACTGACCATGCGAAATACCTCGAGGCCTACGACGACCAGCTCCGCACGGACGCCGAAACGCCCAGCGCGATCCGGGTTGATCTGCTGGACACACTGCGCCTGGTGACGTTCGCCGGAGGGCGTGGCTTCGTTACGTACCGGGATCTGGGATCCGTTGACGAAGTCGGAATCGCCACACTCGTTGGCAGGGCGCTCGACCATTTCCGCAAGGATCCGACGATCGCCGGCATCGAGTGGAAAAGCCGGGGGTACGATCGTGCACCGGGGCTGCACGGGGCGCTGCTGGCCCACGGCTTCCGGCCCGGGGAACCCGAGTCGATCATGATCGGTGCCCTCGAAGGATTATGTGCCGATGTCCCGACCCCGGACGGGGTGGTCCTGCGTCGCATCGCCAGCGATTCCGATGTACGCATCATGAGCGAGATGGTCGAGCAGGCCTTCGGCAACCCCTCCAACGCCCGTCTTGCCGATGCACTCATCAACCGACTGGCGCGCAACGACGGCATGGAACTGTGGGTGGCCGAGACCGACGGGCGCATGGTCGGCGCAGGCCGGCTCGAGCCCGTGCCCGACACCGACTTTGTCGGCATCTGGGGCGGCTCCACCCTCCGGGCCTACCGCGGACGCGGTATCTACCGCGCGCTGACGGCTGCGCGGGCGCGGTCTGCGCTGGCCCAGGGCAAGAAGCTGGTCCACAGCGACTCGACGGAGTACTCGCGTCCCATCCTGGAACGCTCCGGCCTGCTCAAGGTCTCCACGACCACGCCCTATTACTGGTCGCGCTGAGCCCGAAGGCCGCGCCGCCCGGCTACGCCCTTTTTGACGCGCCAATGGCCCAGACCCGCGGCAGGGCAGCGCCGTTGACGGAGTGGTCCCCCACCAGGCGGGCCTTGTAGACCCAGGGGTTGTGGTTTCCCGCGGTGCGGGCGTTGCGCCAATGGCGGTCCAGGTTCTTGGTGGTGCTGGTGGCCGAGGCAGCCAGCGCATCGAAGGCGTGGGTCACGGCATTGAGGACCAGCGGGGTCAGTGCCACCTGCGCCTGGGCCGAGGCGAGTTCCGCGGCGTCGTTGGCCGCCTCGTCTTCCTGCTCCGTGGCGTCCCCGGCATGCAGCGCGACGGCGGTTTCGTAGGCGCGTTCCAGGGAAGTGGCCACGCGTTCCACCGCGCCGGCGGCGACGAATGCGGCCGCGGAAACCTCTCCGACGATTTGCAGCAGCTGCGGGTCTTCACCGGCGACGTTGGCCGCGGCGTGGCTGAAGGTGCGCTTGCGCGCGGCCAGCTCGGCGGCGAACTCGCGCTCGACGGCGCGCGCCGTTCCCGCCAACACCGCCAGCAGCACCTCCTGGTAGAAGGCAGTCTGGTACTTGAACCTGGTGTCGAATTCGATGAGGTTCTGCGCCGTGACGACGGCGTCGGTGTAGGTGGAGGTCCCGGTGCCGGTGGTGCGCTGGCCGAATCCGTCCCAGTCGTCCCCCAGCTGCACCCCGGGCTGGTGGGCGCTGACTACCGCAATGACCCGGCTGCCGGTGTCGGTGCGCTGGGCGTAGGTGTCGATCCAGTCGGCGTAAATCGACCCGGTCGAGTAGTACTTGGTCCCGTTGACCACGAATCCGCCGTTGCCGTCGGGGCTGACCTTGGTATTCACCTCGCCCACGGTCACGGTCCCGATCTCGGTCCAGGCACCGCCTACCAGCTCGCCGGCGACAAAGCGCGCCAGCCACGCGTCGCGTTCGGCGCCGGGGACGGCGACGAGCCGGTCCTCCACGAAGGCGAAGTGGCTGCGCAGCGCCTGGGTGATGTTGGGGTCTGCCGCGGCTAGCTCGGTGAGCAGCTCGAAAAGCTCGGGCAGCGTGGCCCCGGCACCTCCGTGGGATTCGGGAACGCGAACCGCGCCGAACCCGGCGTCGGCCAATGCCGCGACTTGTTCGCGGGGAAGTGACCCCGTGCGGTCGCGCTCCGAGGCACCGGCGGCGATGTCGGCGAAGAGCGGGGCGAAGCGTGCCGAAAGCTGCTCGAGCCGGCTGCGGTTCAGGGATGTGGTGGTCATGGTTGGACTCCTTTGTGTGGGAAGGAAAGCGGGACGGGGCTTAGGTGTAGAGCGAGAGCGGTTGCAGCTCTCCATGCAGGAAGTGGGCGCCGACCTCGATTTTCTTGTAGTCGACCGGGTCGTGCAGGGTGTGGGTGCGCACATTGCGCCAGAAGAGGTCGAGGCCCACGGAATTGGCCGTCGAGCTGGCGCCGGTGACCTCATAAATGCGGTTGGCGACCTCGATGCCGGTCTCGGTGGCCACCACCTTCAGCTCGGCGATGGCGATGGCGTAGTCCCCGCGCTGCTCGGCCGTCAGCTCGTTGGACCGGGCGACCTCGGTATCGAAGCGTCGGTTCAGCTTCTCGGCGAGCGCCTCAACCGCTGCTGTGCGGGCCTTCAGTTCCCCGATGGCGCGCTGGAAGACCACGTCGTGCGCATAGCTTTCGGCGTTTGAGAGGAACCAGGCGTTCTTGCGCGCCAGCAGCAGTTCCCTGCCCTTGGCCAGCGCGCCCTGGGCGACGCCGAGGTAGAAGTTGCCGAAGCCCAACTGCACCCCCGGCGTCAGCAGCGAGGCGATGGGCTCGTCGGTGACCGGCCCGAGGATGTCCTCGGGCAACACCGCGACATCGGTGTACCGCACCGAGCCCGAGGCCGTCAGCCGCTGGCCGAGGTGGTCCCAGTCTCCCACCAGCTCCAGGCCCTCCCGCCCGGTGTCCAGCACGAAGGCCAGCACCTTGCCGTCGTTGGTTCCGCCTTGGATGACGGCGTTGACGATGATGACCTCGCCCACCCCGGAGCCGGTGGAGAAGCGTTTGAACCCGTTCAGCCGGTAGCCCTCGCCATCTTCGGTGAGCACCAGGGTGGGGTCCACGGGGTTCACCGAGTCGCCCCAGAGCCAGCCGCCCTCCACAGTGCGGCGCCACCAAGCCGGCTGGTCCTCCGGGGCCGCGTAGAAGCCGATGCCCGCCTGGTTGAAGTAGTGATAGGCCAGTAGCTGGGAGATCGAGCCGTCGGCGGTGGCCAGGATACGCACGGCGTGGAAGGAGGACTCGAAGTGTCCCCCGCCACCGCCGAACTCCGCCGGGACCAGCAGATCCAGCAGACCCGAGGAGCGCAGCAATTCCGCCTCCGCATGGGGTGTCGCGTTGGCGCGGTCCCGGGCCAGGGCATCGGTGGCAAGGGTGTCGGCCACCGATTGGGCGATGGCGCTCCAGTGGGCGATCTCCGCCTCGTCGGCGTTCCCGGTCCAGGGGGTGCGGCGCAGGGTCTCGGTGCTTGTGCTCATGTGCTTGCCTCTTTCCTAGGAGTGGTTCGAGGCCAGGACGGCCTCGGGGGTGTCGCTTGCCGCGGCCTCGGCTGCGGAGGGCTTGTCCGCATAGGCGCCGCGGTAGGCTGCCGCCGGGTGGGTGTCGGCGACCTTGGTGTTGCCCTGCCCGGCCACGTATTCGCGCAGCGTGGATCCCTCGTAGCCACCCCAGGCGCGTCCGCGCTTGCGCAGTTCCGGGACCACCAGGTCGGAAAATTGCTCGAAGGACCCGGGGGTCACGGCGTAGGCCAGGTTGATGCCATCGAGTCCCGATTCGTCCACCCAGCGCTCCACCTCATCGGCAACGGTCTCGGCTGAACCGACAAAGACCGGGCCGATGCCGCCGATGCCCAGGTAGTCGGCGATCGCATTCGGCGTCCACGACTTGGTGGCATCCGCGGTGGTGAAGATCGACAGTGCGGAGCGCGCAGCATTGGTGTCGATGTACTTCAGTTCGTCCTCGCCCGCGTACTTGCTCAAATCCAGGCCCGACCAGCCTCCGTAGAAGGTCATGGCTCCCTCGCGGGAGGAATAGGACTGGTATTCGCGGTACAGCGCCTCGGCCTTGGCATCCGAGTCGGCGACCACGGTGGTGACCAGCGCGTAGAGCTTGGCCGCATCGCGCGGGCGGCCGACCAGCTCGAGTTCGTCGCGGATTGCCTCGGTTTGCCGGCTGGTGACGGTGGTGTTGATCGAGTTCAGGAAGATCCCTTCGGCGTGCGTGGCGCCGAAGCGCCGGCCGCGTGAGGATGCCCCCGCTTGGAAGATGGCAGGGGTGCGCTGCACCGAGGGCTCGGAGAGGTGGATTCCGGGCACCTTGTAGTACGTGCCGTCGTGGTTGATCGGGTGCACCTTGGAGGGGTCGGTGTAGATCCCGCGCTCCCTGTCCTTGACGACGGCGCCGTCCTCCCACGAACCCTCCCAGAGCTTGTAGACGACCTCCATGAATTCGTCGGCGAGGTCGTAGCGCTCGTCGTGTCCCAGCTGGCGCGTGTAGCCCAGGTTCCGCGCGGCCGATTCGAGGTAGCTGGTGACAACGTTCCAGCCGATGCGCCCGCGTGTGAGGTGGTCAAGCGAGGAGAACTTGCGGGCCAGCGCGTAGGGCTGTTCGTAGGTCAGCGCGCTGGTCACCGCGAACCCGAGGTTCTTGGTCACCGCCGCCATCGCGGAGACCTGCATGAACGGGTCGTTCAGCGGGACCTGGTCGGCGTCCAGCAGTGCCGGGGCGCTGGAGTTTTGGTAGACGTCGTAGATTCCCAGCACGTCGGCCAGGAACAGGGCGTCGAAGCCGCCGGCCTCAAGGGTCTTTGCCAGGGACGTCCAGTATTCGAGTGTGTTGTAGGTATCCGCCCGGTTTTCCGGGTGGCGCCAGAGCCCGGGGCTCTGGTGGGTCGGGGTGGTCATGTCGAAGGCATTGAGGGAAATGCGTTGTGCCATGGCGTGTGGGGCCTCTTCCTAGTCGGTGCTCTGGGTTGCGTTGCGGTGTGCCGGCCTGGTCAATAGCCGGGCCAGGATCCCGCTTCCGGCCGGGACGCTGCGGGAAAGCAGCACACCGAGCAGGAGGATGGCCAGCAGCACGACGCCGCGGCCCAGTCCCTGCCAGAAGAAGGAGAGCCCCACGAGGTTCATCCCGTTGCTCAGCAGAGCGAAGATCAACACGCCGATGAGCGTTCCGGGCACCGAGACGCGTGAGAAGCGGGAAAGCGTCGCCCCGATGAAGACCGCGCCGATGGCATCCATCAGGTATGCCTGTCCGGACCCGGGCACGAACCCATTGGTCCGTGAGGCAAGGATGACTCCGGCGAACCCCGCGACCAGGGAGCAGAGCAGGTAGGCCGAGACCGTGATGCGGTTGATCCGCAGCCCCGAGATACGCGCCGCGGTGGGCTGCTCGCCGGTGACCGTCACGGTGCGGCCCCAGCGGGTCGCCCCGAGCAGCACGCCGATGACCAGGGTAACGAGCGCGGCGCTGACGATCACCCCGTCCACGTCCACCAGGTAGCCGCGGCCAAGCAGTGCGAACTCGATCGGCACGCGGGGCTTGGACAGGTAGATGGGGGCGCCACCGCCGGTGAGCAGTTGCTGGACGCTGGTGCCAATGAACCAGACGCTCAGCGTGGCCAGGAACGGCGGGATGCGCAGGCCAACGATCAGTGCTGCATTGACGGCGCCGACCAGCAGTCCAAAGAGCAATCCGGCCGCGATGGCGACCCAGGCACGGTATCCGTCGGCGATCAACGCCGCGGACGCAAGCGCGGCCAGGTCCACGGCGACTCCGATGGACAGGTCGATGCCGCCGGCACGGACCACGATGGTCATCCCGATGGCCACCAGCGACAGGATGGCCATCTGGCCCAGCACGCCGGCCAGGTTCCCTGCAGTCAGGAAGACCGGGGACAGCATGCCGAAGCCGAGCAGGATCGCGGCCAGGGCCACCGGGGCAATCAGCCGCGGTGCGATGGCTCCGACCCGGCGCCGCTCTCGGCCGGGAGCGGGCCCGGGGTTGCGCTGCGGTGCCGGCGGCGTGGGCAGCAACGGTGGGGATTGTTGAATGAGGGTCATGATGCGGTGTTCCTTCCTCGGACAACGACGACGGCGAGCACCAGCAGGATCAACAGGCCCTTGGCTGCGCCGACCCACTGGCTGGCAACCCCCAGCAGGGTTAGCCCGTTGGCCAGCCCGGCCACGAAGATCGCAGCGACGACGGTGCCGGGGATGTTGACCACGAGCCGGCGGGAGAAGACGGTGGACATGTAGGCCACCAGGATGATGTCCAGCAGGATCTGCCCGCCGATGCCGGGGACGGCGGCGGATAGCCGCGAGGCCAGCAATACCCCGGCGATGCCGCCCAACACGCCACTGATGACGTAGCTGGAGAAGCGGTAGCGTGCCGGGGACAGCCCGGCGATCGAGGCAGCCGTGGCGTTTTGCCCCACCGCGTAGCTGTTGACGCCCCAGGCGGTCTTGCCCAGCGCCCACCAGGCAAGCAGGGTGCCCGCAACCAGCACCACGACGGCAGCCGGCAGGCCGGCGAAGGTTCCCTGGCGCAGCCACAGGAAGGCTCCCCCATCAAGGGCGACCTTGAGGTTGTCGCTGACCACCAGTTCCAGGGACGTGGCAATGCCCATGGTCGCCAGCGTGGCCAGCAGCGGCCTCAGGCCCAAGACGACGGCAGCTCCATTGACAGCGCCCAACGCCGCGGCAACCGCCAGACCCGTGAGCACGGCGGCCGTGGCTCCGGTGCCGGCCGCGACGGAAACGGCCGTGACGGTCCCGGCAAGCCCGGCGGTGGCCCCGATGGAAAGGTCGATGCCGCCCTCAAGGACGTCGTCGCCACCGGTGACGATCACGATGGCCAAGCCGATGCCGGCGATCCCGAAGACGGCTGCCTGGTTCAGCACCGAGGACACGTTCTCCCATTGCAGGAAGTGCGGCGATCCAAGTGCAAAGAAGCCCAGGATGAGGACCACTGCGGCATAGCCGGCCCAGGTGATTAGTGCGGGGCGCCTGCGCGGGGCGGCGGCCCTGGTGCCCGGACGGATGGGGTCCAGCGTGGTGACGCTCATGCGTACTGCCTCGCATTCGGGGTTTCGGGGGTGGATTGGGCCTGGCCCGGGGCCGAGACGGCGCCCGAGGCGATCGCCAGTATCCGGTCGGTGGTGACCTCGGGTCCGGAAAGTTCCGCGGCGACCTTTCCGCGGTAAAGGACCAAGGTCCGGTCGGCGATGCCGATGAGTTCCTCCAGGTCGACAGTCACCACCAGCACGGCGGCTCCGGCCTCGACGAGCTCATTGATTTGGGCGTAGATCTGGGCACGGCTGCCGACGTCGACACCGGAGGTGGGCTGGTCAAGCACCAGCACCGACGCGTCGGCGGCCAGCCACTTGCCCAGCACCGCTTTTTGCTGGTTTCCCCCGGAAAGGTTCCCGGCGATGGCCGAACCGCTGGCCGGGCGAATGTCGAGCTGCTCGATGTATTTCCTTGCAAGCTTCCTCTCCAGCGCGGGGGCGATGAATCCCAGGAGTTTCGAAACGTTGCCCAAGCGCGCCACTGACAGGTTTTCCGCCACGGTGTTTCTCACGAAGATGCCGTCGCGGCGGCGATTCGAGGGAACATAGGCCCCGCCGTTGGCAACGAATCCGGCCACGTCGCGCACCGGTTGGCCGCTCAGCTGAACGCTTCCGTGGCGCTTGGCGGTGCCGGTGACGGCGTCGGCGACGACATCCACTCCGGAGCCGACCAGCCCGGTGATGGCCAGCACCTCTCCGGGAAGCACTTGGAGGTCAAGCCCCTGCAGGGTGCCGGGAACACTGAGCCCACGGACCTGAAGTGCCGGTATCTTGCTGTCGGGGCGGCGCGGGGTCCGCCCGTGGTCGAACTCGACGACCTTGCGACCCACCATCAGCTCGACCACGTCTTCAAGGCTGGCACCGGCGCGCAGCGACACATTCCCGGCGTTCCCGCCGTTGCGCAGCACGGTGATTTTTTCGGTGATCTCGTTGAGTTCCTGCAGGTAGTGGGAGATGTAGATGATGCCGACGCCGGCGCCCTGAAGGCGGCGCAGGGTGCCGAAGAGCTGGTCGACCTCGCCGGAGGCCAGCGGCGCGGTTGGCTCGTCCAGGATCAACACCCGCGGTTCGGAAAGCACCGCCCGGGTGATCTGGAGCAGTTGCTGCTGTGCAACAGTGAGCCGTTCCACCAGCAGGGAGGCATCGATGTGCTGGCCGGTGACGCGCAGAATGTCGGAGGCGGCTTTCTGTTCCAGGTTGCCGCGGCGGATCCAGCCGCGGCCGAGGTCCCGGTGTCCGAGGTACAGCTGTTCCGCGCCGGAGAGCCGGGGGGCCAGGTGCCGGTCCTGGTGGATCACGTGGATACCCAGCTCCTCGGCGTCGGCCGGCCTGGCGATGGACACGGGGTTTCCGTCCAGCCGGATCTCGCCCGAGTCGGCGGCATAGAGGCCGGTGAGGATCTTGATCAGTGTCGACTTGCCGGCCCCGTTCTCGCCAACGAGCCCCAGGATCTGCCCGGAACCGAGCTCGAGGTCGACGTCGGTGAGGACCTGCGCGGAACCGAACGACTTGTTGATTCCGGTCATTTTCAGCAGCGGGACGTTAGATGCCGAGGTCAAGGCGCACCTGATTCACGTTGGACTTGTCGATGAACACCGGGGCCAGGTAGCTGGTGTTGGGGACCTCGTCGGCTCGGTCGCCGAGCAAGAGGGCAACGTTGGCAGCCGACTTGGCTGCCATCGCCTTGGTCTGCTGCGCAACGGTTACGGTGTAGGAGCTTTCCGGGTCCGCGATGAGGTCAAGTGCCCCGGGTTCGGCGTCGACGCCGTAGAGCTTGATTTCGTCCCTGCCTGCCGAATCGACGGCCTGGGCCGCACCGATCAGCGGGATGTCCCAGCAGCTCCAGATGGCGTCGATCTCCCCGGCGGGGAGTCTGCGAAGCTGGTCCTGGACCTGCTTCTTGGCATCCTCGATGGTGCCTTCGTATTTGTCCTGAAGCTCGGGCTTCAGGATTTCGATTCCCGGGTAGTCTTCGAGCACCACCTTGAGTTCGCTGTAGCGGATGCGGCACGGGGCCACTCCAGGGAACCCGTTGAAGGCCAGGATCTTGCCCTTGCCCCCGATGTCCTCGGCCAGGGTGCGGGCAACGGTGGAGCCGACCCACCAGTTGTCGCCGGTGACGTTGTTGCTGCTGTACTCGGACTGGAAATCGATGGTGAACAGTGCGATCCCGGCCTCATCGACCTTCTTCAGGGCGGGACTGAGCGTTTGGGCATCACCGAGGATCACGATGATCGCATCAGGCTGCTGCGTGACGAGGTTTTCCACGTTGCTGACGTGCTTGTCGTCCTTTGCCTCGGCCTGGGTTGCAATCACCGTGCCCCCGAGTTCCTCAATTCGGGATTGGAGCTCCTCATAAATGACGCGGCTGTAGTCGTGGACAATGTCCTTTGCGGCGATTCCAACCGTCTTGCCTTCCAGCGAGGGGACGCCGGCGAGGGGGTCGGCTTCTGCAACGGGAGCGCCCGCTGCCCCCGTACCTGGTTGGTTGGCGACCGGAGCGGCAGTGGCCACCGGTTCCTTCAGCGAGCATCCGGTGACCATCAATGTAAGCGCGGCTGCCAGGCTCGTGCTCTTAAGAATCGCTCCGCGCAGCGCACGGCCGGACGATGCCGAATGGGATTGGGTGTTTTCCATGAAACGCATTCCTTCAACAATCTCGGTGGCGAAGAAATCGACAAACAATCCGACCCATGGCCAGCAGGTCCTGGCCGCGGGAGGAATCGCGAGATCTCCATCGGTCCTGGCCGAAGCACTATCCACGGATTGCTCCGTAAACTTGCTGCGGCGTCAACAAGCCAGGTCTCTCGGCCGCTCTGGATGGGTACTCATCGATTCAAACAGCCTGATTCCGCCGAATAAACACGACCGTAATATGTCGGTTGCCTCAGGCCTCATGACGTCGTCTGGCGACTTTCACGTCGTCACCCCGGCCCGAATTCCGCCCTTCATCGACCTCGAGATGTCATATGGCGCAAGGAACCGTCACCTTTCGACTTCAATTTGGAACTAGCCGCCCTCCGCTACATCCGCTACGGCTTCTCCCGCTGGGGCCGGTGACACATTCACCAGACTCGGCTTCGCAATTCACTTTGTGTCCGGCAGGAATAAAACCGCCCAGTGCTGACGACTGATGCAGTGCCCCAACGGCCAGCGATGCCGATGGCAAAAGATGTTGTCGGAATTCATGCTCCGACACGGACAAAAAAATCTAGAATTAGGGTACGGATAAAGGACCCGGTGATGAACATGAAAAACAAACGTCCCCGCTCGGCAGGCAATGCAGGCAGTACCTCCAGGATGGGTCCTGCCGCGCTGCACGGTTCGGCGTCAAGCCCCGGACTCCCAAATTTGGCAGGTGCCCAGATCCCGGGCCCGGGTACCAAGCATGTCCTCTACGGCGCGGACGGTACGCTTTCCGACGCGGCTGCCGATCCGTGGGAGCTTGAGGGCCATTTGGGTTCCCGCGGCGGGCTTCGCTCTTTCCTGGGCAGGATCTTTAGACGCTGAGGTGTCGCAAGGAATCCAATCTGTTGAACTCCACGGAGTAGTACGTCTACCTGAGGCGCAGGCAACCATCTTCATGGTTTCCTGCGCTTCTGTTCCCACTCGAAGTCTTAGCGTTGGCCCCGGGCAGCCGGGATCGAGCTCGGGAACCGATCCAACAAGACACCCTGTCTCTGAGCCTCGACCACAAGTTACCGGTGCTCGGCCGGTGAGACCCGAACGCGGAGGTTGCCACTATAGGAACGCTCGGAGAACGGTGCAGGCCCGTCTTCGCCATTGAATTCAAGGTCAGGTACGACTTCTTCGACGAGACTCTCCAATGCGCGAAGGGATGCGTGCTGGTCGTCGTCGAGCCATGGCAGTGAGGGAAATTCCGCAACGGTCGCAACAAATTACTCCTCTTCAGGCGACCATTCCGCTAAATGGCGGTAATGGGAAATGCGCGGACTAGCGACGACTTGCATCCTTCGACTCCTGTTGTCGATCGCTGCTGACACTTGGGCAACCTGATATGGCCTGGCCGTCCCGCCGCGCCCACACGAAAGGTACCGCAGGCCGTCACAAACCTCCCTTCTTCCAAACGAACTGGTTTCATATAGCGAGGAAAGAGCTTGGAAAGGGCGAGCAACCATATGTCCGAGGACTCCACCGAATCGGTGGGCGCAATACCCGATCCGGTACTTCGCTCCATCGGCTTCCTGGCATTCTTTGACCGTTTCGCCACCCCGCCCATGCTCGTCGCCTTGGCTACTTTCACGGATCTCTCCTTGGCCCAGGCCGTTCAGCTGGTCGCCGTCTATGCGCTTTTCTACGCCTTCGGGCAACCTTTGTGGGGATTTCTCAGCGACCGCTTTGGTCGCCTGACAGTGCTGCGTCTGGCACTCATCGGGGCCGTTCTCGGCGCCGTTGCGAGCACCCTGTTCATTTCATACGTGCCGTTGCTGGTGGCCAGGGCTTTCTCTGGTTTCATGTTCGGCGCCCTGTATCCGACCTTGCTCACGCTGCTGGGTGATACCCGGACGGGGATCGACCGTGCCCGGGGGCTTTCGGACCTGCAGATCTATTCCTCGCTGGGAGCGACACTGGCCACCTTGGGGGCAGGAGCCGTCGCGACCTTCCTGGATTGGCGGCTGGTCTTTGGAATTCCTGCACTGGGAGCTGCGGCAATCCTGTTTGCGTTGGCCAGGGTTTCGGCTGTTCCGGTGGTTCGTGGACGCTTCCAGCTTCGCCGCGCCTTTACCGTAGCCGCGGTTGGCGTCTACGTGATTGCCCTGGCGGAGGGCATGGTGTTGCTCGGCGCGCTGACCTACATCGTCCCGGCGCTTCAGCACGCCGGCGTGGGGATTGGGGTGGCCGGGCTGTTGGCCACCGGCTACGCCGTGGGGGTGATATCCGGTGCCCGCGCGATGAAGAAACTGGTGCACCGTTTCTCCCGGACCCGGCTGATCTGCGCCGGCGGCTCGGTATTGACGGTGGCTTGCGGGATCTCCATGCTGTGGCCGGTACCTGCGGTGGTCACCGTGACGGCGACCTTGATCGGCGTCGCCAACGCGGTCATGCACTCGTCAATGCAGGGTTGGGCCACCGATGTCGCACCGCAGGCCCGTGCGACGACCGTCTCGTTGTTCGCCGCATCGCTGTTCCTGGGCGGCTCGCTGGGAAACTTCGCCACGGCCGCCCTGGCCGAAACGGGCGACTACGCCGCCATCTTCGGATACGGCCTGCTGCTCAGCGCGCTGTTGACAACGGCCGCGACATTCGGCCACACAGCATGGAACCGTCGCCATGCCGAACCTGCCAACCTCGGCTAGCAACACGCACTAAATTCCGCGCGTCCCGCCCATGAACGTTGACGCCATGGAACCATGGCAAAAACTTCGCACGAACATTGCCCGCCCCAGTGTTCACGAATTCGTGGGCGAGTCTTTGCCGGCAGGCCCCCTTCCCGGACCACGAACCCCGTTCCCCATTCACCCGCACTTGGAATGTTGGAGGTGCCGACGAATAAGTCGGCAGGTTTTCCCCCAACCCGGAGGTCCCTCGTGCAGTCGTTCACCCAACCGTCCAAGAAGGCCCATGCCCGTCCCCTCGGCATTGCCGCCGGAACCCTGGCGCTCATGTTCGCCGGATCCGTTCTCTCCCCCGCCGCCAACGCGGCCCCCGTCAAGGCCGACTGGGACGCAGCCGCATTCCGCGGCACCGTCGATGTCGTCAAGCCAACCGGCGACGCAGGCCAGGAATCCATCGATGGAATCGTCTTCGACGACCAGAACAAGAACTCCAAGCAGGACGCCAATGAGCGTGGCCTGAACGGCGTGACCGTGTCGAACGGACGTGACGTCACAAAGACCGATTCGAAGGGCCGCTACGAGCTGCCGGCCTTTGACAACATGACCGTGTTCGTTACGCAGCCGCGCGGCTATCAGGTACCGGTCGACGAAAACAATGTCGCCCAGTTCTCCTACCACCACCTGCCCGCCGGCTCCCCGGAACTGCAGTTCGGCGGCATCGCCCCGACCGGCGCACTGCCGGAGGCAGTGAACTTCCCGCTGGCCAAGAGCCAGCTGACCCAGTCCCCCGAGCAGCACTGCCTCATCGGTGGCGACATCCAGACCTACAACCAGGACGAGGTCGAATACGCCCGCAACGGCGCCTTCGCCGACCTGGCCCAGCGCACCGACTACGAGGGCTGCGGCGCCCTGTTTATTGGGGACGTGGTCGGCGACGACCTTTCCTTCTACCCGCAGACCCGCGAGCTGGCCAGTGTGCTTAACGGCCCGGCGCGCTTCCTGCCCGGCAACCACGACCTGGACTTCGATTCGACCACCAGCGAGCACGCGTTCGACACCTTCAAGGCCAACCTCGGCCCGGAGTACTACTCCTACGACGCCGGCAAGGCCCACGTGGTCGCGCTGAACACCGTCGAGTACCCGACCAAGCAGCCCGCAGCCAAGGGCGACTACACCGGCGCCCTGGACGAGCAGCAGCTTCAGTGGCTGCGCAACGACATTGCCCAGATTCCTATGAACA
Source organism: Paeniglutamicibacter sp. ORCA_105 (assembly GCF_045798545.1). Classification (NCBI taxonomy): domain Bacteria; kingdom Bacillati; phylum Actinomycetota; class Actinomycetes; order Micrococcales; family Micrococcaceae; genus Paeniglutamicibacter; species Paeniglutamicibacter sp. ORCA_105. Next base: position 48,017 of record NZ_JBIXLM010000005.1, read on the forward strand.
AGGTCATCGTGCTGGCCGCACACATCCCGCTGCTCGACTTCGCCGACCAGGGAAGCGCCAAGCACCAGGTCAAGCAGGTCGCCGAGATCTACGAACTGCTGAAGGGCCGCGAGGTCGTGGCGCTGGGCGGGCACACCCACAGCATCGAGAACATGCGCGAAGGCGACCGGCTCGCCGGCTGGAACGATATCTTCGGCATCGACGGACTGCCCTTCACCCACATCACCGCCGGCGCCATCTCCGGCGACTGGTACTCCGGACGCGACGCCGAGGGCGGCTACCCGCTCGCCCTGCAGCGCGACGGCGGACGCCCGGGCGTGCTGACCCTTGACATCAAGAACACCGATGTCGTCGAACGCTTCACCGTCCGCGGCGAAGACGACTCCGTGCAGATGGCCCTGGGCCTGAACACCCCGGCCTACCGCAACTGGTACGCCGCGAACCTTTCCAACAAGGGCAAGGCCCCCGAGTTCGAGAACCCGCTGTCCGTGCCGAAGTCCGATCTGGCCAACGACACCTGGCTGACCACCAACTTCTGGATGGGTTCCACCGGCTCCACCGTCAAGGTGAGCATCGACGGCGCGGCTTCCACCGAGGCCACCCGCACCCAGGCAATGCAGGGCGAAGCCCCGCTGGTCGGTGCCGAGTACTCCGACCCGGTGGCCGCTCAGGAGCAGCTGGTCAACGGCGGCAGCCTCGCCGACCGCTCCATGCACCTGTGGCGCCTGGAACTTCCTTCCGGCCTCGCCGTCGGCGAGCACACCGCGGAGGTCACCGCGACCGACGTGCAAGGACGCGAATTCACGCAGAAGCTGACCTTCGAGGTCACCGAGTAACACCCGGTTTCACACTCACTGAACGCGCCGGCGGTGCGTCGCGGCCTTCGGGCTGCGGCGCACCGCCGCCGTTTTCGGAAATATCCCCGTCGGCGAGTCGCCTCGTCCATGCCACCCGGCGCTCCCCCAATCACTGCCTGCCGTTCACCTGCCGTTGAAACGCTGGACAAGGCCGGTTCCCCGATCGGCCCAAAATCCAATCGCACCGGAAGGCACGTCTTGAAGCCGTTCATCAATCCGTCCAAGAAACCACCAGGCCGGCCGCTGGGCATCGCGGCAGGCGCCCTGGTCCTGGCCACCGCGGGCACCCTGCTTTCCTCCAGCGCGGGGGCGGCCCCCACCCAGGCCGACTGGGATGCAACTGCCTACCGCGGTGCCGTCGAGGTCGTTGCGCCGACCGGCACCAACAACCAGGAAAAGCTCAACGGGGTCGTCTTTGACGACAAGAACGAGAATTCCCGGCACGACGGCAACGAGCCCGGCCTGAACGGCGTGAGCGTGTCCAACGGACGCGAGATCGCCACAACCGATTCAAACGGCCGCTACGAACTTCCGGCATTCGACAACATGACGGTGTTCGTCACCCAGCCGCGCGGCTACCAGGTCCCTGTCGACGAGGACAACATCGCCCAGTTCTTCTACAACCACCTGCCCGAAGGCTCCCCGGCGCTGAAGTTCGGCGGCATCGCCCCGACCGGCGCCCTGCCGGACGCGGTCAACTTCCCGCTGGCCCAAAGCACGCTGACCCAGTCGCCCGAGCAGCACTGCGCCATTGGCGCAGACATCCAGACCTACAACCAGAAGGAGGTCGAGTACGCCCGCAACGGCGTATTCGCGGATCTCGCCGCGCGCGAGGACTACGCCGGTTGCGGCGCCCTGTTCATCGGCGACGTGGTGGGCGACGACCTCTCTGTCTTCACCCAGACCCGCGAGCTGACCTCCATGCTCAACGGGCCGGCACGATTCCTGCCCGGCAACCACGACCTGGACTTCGACGCGCTTGACGGCGAACACGAGTTCGACTCCTTCCGCGCCCAGTTCGGGCCGGAGTACTACTCCTACGACTCCGGCAAGGCGCACGTCGTGGCGCTGAGCAACATCGAGTACCCGACGAAGGTGCCGGCAAAGAAGAGCAACTACACCTACGGCCTCGGCGAGCGCCAGCTCGACTGGCTGCGCGCCGACATCGCACAGGTCCCGAAGAACAAGGTCATCGTGTTGGCGGGCCACAGCCCGCTGCTCGAGTTCTACTACAGCGACTCGCACACCGTGAAGCAGCTGAAGGAGATCTACGAGATCCTCGAGGACCGCGAGGTCGTCTCGCTGGGCGGGCACACGCACATGGCGGAGAACCTGCGCGAGGGTGACTTGATGGCCGGGTGGCGCGACGAGGTCGGCGAGGCGGGCCTGCCGTTCACGCACTTGACCGTTCCCGCGGTGTCGGGCCACTGGTACGGCGGCCGGGTCCTCGACGGAGGCTATCCGACGTCCGTCCAGCGCGACGGCACCCCACCAGGCGTGCTGACCCTCGACATCAAGAACACGGAGGTCACCGAGCGTTTCACTATCCGAGGCGGCGATGGGGCCCGGCAGATGTCCGTGGGCCTGAACACGGCGAAGTACCGCGCTTGGTACGAGGAGAACATCGACCTGCCGCGCGGTTCCGCTCCCGAGCTGGAGGAACCGCTGTTGGTGTCGCAGGACGATCTTGCCGGCCAGGCCTGGCTGACCGCCAATTTCTGGATGGGCAGCACCGGCTCCTCCGTCGAGGTCAAGGTCGACGGCGGCCAACCCGTCGCGGCCGTGCGCACCCAGCAGATGAGTGGAGAGACCCCGCGCATCGGCGCCGAGTATTCCGACCCCGCGGCCATCCAGGAGCAGTTCGTCCACGGCGGCGGACTCGCCGACCGCTCCATGCACCTGTGGCGTCTCGAGCTGCCCGCGGATCTCGCGCCCGGGGAGCACACCGCGGAGTTCACCGCCACCGACATGCACGGCCGTGAATTCACCGAAACCCTGGCCTTCCAGGTCACCGAGTAACACCCGGTTTCACTGATTGAACGCACCGGCGGTGCGTCGCGGCTTTCGGGCAGCGGCGCACCGCCGTCGTTTTTGCCACTTAGTCCTTGGTGCACCGGGCCGCCGGATGCCGCTTCGACGCTTGCTGCAAGAACAGGCCTTAGTTGGCTTGCGTATTTGCCAGCATGAATTCGCGGGCTTCGCGAACCTGTTCTTCGGTGGGCGTCAGGCCGGTGTAGAGAACAAACTGCTCCACGGCCTGCAGCGTTGCAACGTCGGCTCCGGTCACTACCGGCTTCCCCGCAATGCGTGCCGCGCGGATGAGAGGCGTCTGAACCGGCATGGCAACGACGTCGAACACCACCTGCGAAGCCGTGACCTGTTCCAGCGAGAACGGCATCCGGTCCGCGTCCCCGCCACCGGCCATGCCGATAGGGGTGGCGTTGACCAGCAGTTCCGCACCGTCCTCGGCTTCCGGCGCCCACTTGAAGCCATACGCCTGAGCCAAAATGCGGCCGGCCGATTCATTGCGGGCAACCACCACGACGTCGTCGAACCCCGCGTCCCGCAGTGCTGCCACCACTGCCTTGGCCATTCCCCCGGACCCACGGACCGCGGTTCGCAGCGAAGGGGAAACGTTGCGGGTTTTCAGCAATTCAAGCACTGCCGCATAGTCGGTGTTGTGGGCCGTGAGGACACCGTTGTCATTGACGATGGTGTTCACTGAATCGATGGCCGCGGCGGAAGCGGCCACATGGTCGACGAGGGGAATCACCGCTTCCTTGTAGGGCATGGAAACAGCGGCACCACGTATGCCAAGACCGCGGACGCCGGCGATGGCCTGGGCCAAGTCGGTGGGGGCGAACGCCTTGTAGATCCAGTTCAGGCCCAGCTGCCCGTATAGGTGGTTGTGGAACAGGGTCCCGTTGTTGCTGGGCCGCGCTGCGAGCGAAATGCACAGCGTCATGTCCTTGTTCAATATCGGCATGCTTCAGTCTAATCCGGCGGCCGCGGCCCAATATCGCTGCGCACGACTCGTCGGCCAACGTGGCGCCATTGGGGTCGGCGTTGCCGCCGAGGGAAACGAACCCGCCGGATCTAGGCTTCCCTCCCGGCAAGTCCTATACTCATTCCAAGTTGCGGGCCATCCTCGGGAACGGTTGCCCTGCCCATCGATTGGGGAATGTCGTGCGTACTTGGGAAAAACGGCTCATAGCACTGGCCGCCACAGTACTTTTGGCGGGTTGTTCACAACCGACCGCGCCCTCTCCCTCTCCCTCGCTCTCTCCCGGGCCGGACCCGACGGTCCCCGGTGGTCCTCTCATTCCATCTGCCGATTATGACCTCACGGACCACGAAATCGGATTCATAATGGAGGATTTGAAGCTTTGGTGCACTCTAAGCACCCGGGGCAGAGAAGTCCCTGATGCAGTACAGCAGCAAGTGCAAAAGGACATTGGTGAAACCGCCTTTGTCCAAGGCTCCGGCATTTCCTGCGACCACATCCCCGCCGTTGGCGCGCGTGAACTCTCGAAGGGAGAGGAAACGGCTTTCATCGCATCCAATCCCAAATGCGAACAGGATGCGATTCCGGGGTTCGTGACGCTACGCGGGGAAACCACCTACGGCGACTGCGTGGGCGATGTGCCGATCCGCCTCCTCATCGACATTGGCAAGGCCGAACCCCCAAAGTACAAAGCCCTTGCCGCCGGATCGGCCATCGAACACGGTGGCATTATCTGCGTTGGGGGTTCGTCTGGACTAACCTGCGCCAATATTGCAACGGGGCACGGCTTCTTCATCTCACCCAATACCCGACACATCTGGTAGAGGCGAGGCAGTCGGGCGCGACGGGTGGCCAAGGAGGGCTACCGCCCGGGCATCCAGCCCATGCAGTAGTCCAGGTTCGCAATCACGGTGCGCACGGCGGCCTCGCCGTCACCGGCCTCGATCGCGTCCAGCAGGTCTTCGTGGCCGGTCGCCAGACAGCCGTCAAAGCCGGCTTCGAGCCGCTGGACCATCTTGGTCCCATGGAAGACATCCCCGAAGCTTTCGTAAAGTTCGTGCAGCAGAGTATTGCCGGAGGCCTCGGCCACGCGCAGGTGGAATTCCCAATCCGCCGTCGACCAGGCCTCGTAGTCGGCGGCTTCCCAGGCCTCGCGCCGTCGGACCAGCAATGCGCTAAGCACGGCGATTACGGCGGGGTCGGCCGAGCCGGCGGCGAGACGGGCGGCCTGCGTGTCCAGGGCAAAGCGCACCTGGAGTACGTCCTCGTCCGCGTGTTCGCGGTAAACCCGCTGCGCTGTGCCGCTGATTTCACTGGTGGCACGCACATAGGTCCCGTCCCCGCGGAGGACCTCGAACAGGCCGGCGTGCGCGAGCGCCTTGACCGCCTCGCGCAGGGTGCCACGGGACACTCCCAGCTCGGCCACGAGTTCGGGTTCGGACGGGATCTTCTCGCCCACGCCCCAGCGCCCCGAAGCGACGGCCTCGCGCAGCCTTGCAACAACCTCGTCTGCCAACGGCGGCCGCAAACCGGGCACGCTCACGCCTGCACCTCCGCCGGGACGACCTTCTTTCGGCCGATTCCGCCCAGCCGGTAGCCCAGGACGAACTGCACCAGGGCGACACCGACGAGGATCACCAGGGGAACCGTCCAGGAATCAAGAACGCCCTGCAACAGGCCGAGGCCGAACGGGCCGGCGGCGGCGACCAGGTATCCGACGGACTGGGCCAGGGTCGACAGCGCCGTGGTTTCGGCGGCGCTTTCGCCGCTGCGGCTGATCATCAGCATCAACAGCGGGAAGATGCCCAGGCCCAGGCCGGTGAGCACCGCGGGAATGGCCGCGAGCCCGGCCGGGAGCAGCAGCAGGGTCGTGAAGCCGGCGACGGCGCACCCACAGGTCAGGATGAAGGCTGCGCGCAGCAGTCTCGGCTTCGAGGCCATCCACAAGAGGAACAGCACCGTCGGGATGCTCACCGCCTGCACGAGTCCGAGCATGAAGCCCGCGGTGGCCGGGTCCGATCCGCGCGAGATGAGGATGCTCGGCAACCAGCTCAGCAGCGTATAGACCAGCAGCGCCTGCACTGCGAAGATCGAGGTGAACAACAGGCCCTTGCGGGTGGCCAACATGGGCCACGGGGAGACGTGGGGTCCGGCGGGTCCGGAAGCGCGGCTTCCCCTGATGGCCAGCGGCAGGAAGACCAGCAGCGCGAGTGCCGCCGGGATCGCCCAGGCGGCCAGCCCCAGCGTTGGCGAACCCAATTGCGCTGCCACCGGGACGCTCAGTGCCGCGGCGGTGGTCGCGCCCACCGACATGGTCACGCTGTAGGTGGCGGTCATGGCCGCGGTCCTGTGCGCGTGGTACTCGCGGATGAAGGAAGGCATGGCCACGTTGCAGATGGCCAGCCCGCTCATGCCGAAGACCGTGCCGGCCAGCACCAGCCAAGTGGATTCGAAGGCGCGCACGGCCAGTCCCAGGGTGAGCAGCAGCAGCGCGATTCCGATGGCCCTTTCAAGTCCCGTGTGCTTGACCAGCCAGGCGGTCCCCGCACCGGCAAAAGCGAAACACAACACCGGGATGGTCGGCAGCAGCGAAGCCACAAGCGTGCCGTAACCCAGCAGTTCCTCAAGGTCGTGGAAGAGCGGTCCCGCTGAGGAAATTCCCGCCCGCAAGTTCAAGCCCACCAGGACCACTGCCGCCACGGTCAACGCTCCGATGACCCAGCGATTTCGCCTCGCGGGGACAGCTCCGGCCACCGGCGCACCAACGGCCGACTCGATGTCCGCCATTTCGCCGGCGATTTCGCCGATCGCTTGCGGATGGCGGGGTGGTTGCCGGGTCGTCTCTGAGCTCATAGTTAAACATTAGACGTCTGATGTTTGTTACGGTGAATTTCGTGGCCTTTCCCACGACCCGGCACCGACTGCCGGGGCTCCGATAGGCTGGTTCCAGGACCCGGGCGCCAATCGGCCACCACGTCCAAAGAGCCCGAAGGAGTCCACCACGCACCGCAGCCCAGCATCGCGCACGGCACTCCCGTGGGTCATCGCCGGCATCGTGGTCGTGGCATTGAGCCTGCGGGCGCCGATCATCGCGCCCACTGCGGTGATCCCCGACATCACGGCCGACACCGGGCTCAGCGCGGTCGGGGCCGGGTTGCTCACCGGACTGCCGGTCCTGCTCTTCGCGCTCGCCACCCCGCTGGCGACGCGCAGCATCCGCCGCTTCGGCCCGGAGGCAACCATCATCCTGTGCCTGGCCGGCGTGCTGGCCGGGACCGTCATCCGCTCGCTCGGACCGGCCTGGGTGGTCCTGGCCGGAACCATACTGATCGGTGCGGCCATGACCCTGGGGAACATCGCCGTCCCCGTGCTGATCCGCCGGGATGTGCCCTGGAACCGCATTTCCGCCGCCACCGGCGCCTACTCGGCCACCATGAACATCGGTTCCATGGCCACGTTGCTGGGCACCGCACCGCTGGCGGCCGTTGTTGGCTGGCGCTGGGCGATCGCGGCGTGGGGCGTGGTGACCGCCGCCGGTCTCGCCTATTGGCTACTGCGGCAACGGCATGCGCGCAACTCGACATTGGAATCCACGGTGGAGCCGGTCCGCGCACCGGCGGTACCGGCGATTTCGGATGGTCCCGGCGCCGTGGCCGCCACGGCTCGCGCAGCCATTGATCGGACCCGCTTCCGCAGGGTCGTAGCCCTGCTGGTTCTCGCCTTTTGCGGACAGTCCGCCGCCTATTACGCCACGACCGCCTGGCTGCCCCTGATGCTTTCCGACACGCGCGGACTTGCGCCGGCCACCTCCGGCGCAACGGCTTCGCTGTTCCAGATCGCCGCGGTCATCGGCGCTTTCGGTGTGCCCCTGTTGGCTGCGCGAACGAAGCTCTGGATCGCGACGGGAGTCATCGCGCTGTTCTGGGTCTCCCTCCCGATCGGCCTGTTGGCGGCCCCGGAGGCGTTCGTGCTCTGGTCCATCATCGGCGGGATCGCCCAGGGCGGCGGGTTCACGGCCATCTTCTCGATCATCCCCCGCGTGGCCCACAACAACGCCGACACTGCCACCGCTTCCGCCCGCATCCAGGCCGGCGGCTATCTCGCCGCCACCTTTGCCCCGCCACTTGCCGGCTGGCTCAACGGTTCCACCGGCAGCTGGACCTTGCCCCTGTTCCTGGTTCTTGCGGCAACCCTGGCCTTCACTATCGGGTCGCTGCTGGCCGCGCGGCTTGCCGAACGGCGCTGACCCCAAGGCGCATGTCGCCACACCACACCGCGTCCAATCGCTTCCGAGATCACTGCTGACGGGCGTTCAGTCGAAACCCAGAATGCTACCGGTAGATTCAAGGAATAATTCTCATTGCCAGGACTAGTTCCCGCCCGCGGCGTTGGATTCCAGCACGACGGCGGTGAAGCGACGCTCCAGCTCCACGCCCGAAACCACTTCGCGCTCCACGCGGAAGGACGTTTCCGGAATGTCAAGGACCAAAGCGATCAGGCTGCGGGTGTAGCCGGAGATCTTGCGGGACTTCCTCGTGGCGGTGACTTGGTCGATCTCTGGAACCCAGATGTTCCACCAACCACCTTGTTTTCCGACGACGGACTGGAACACTCGCGGATCAGGCATATGCTGTTCTACTTTCATGGGTGCGTCTGCCACGCATCCAGCTGGGTTTCCGACCCGGTGAGCCGCAATAGACGGTTCACCGCTTGTTTCAATGTTCCTTCATCGATGGCGGTTGGGACAAGGCCGGCGCTGAACCCGCCCCCCGTCGCCGCCCTGAGGAATAGGAAGCACCGCCTACATGTTGGCAACGGGTGTGAAGAACATCGGATTCCTGTCATTCGGCCATTGGACCGACCACCCGCAGTCCGGCACGCGCAGCGCGTCGGACTCGCTGCTGCAGGCCATCGATCTCGCGGTCGCGGCCGAAGAGCTCGGCGCGGACGGCGCGTACTTCCGCGTCCACCACTTCGCCCAGCAACACGCCTCCCCGTTCCCGCTGCTCGCCGCAATCGGCGCGCGGACCAGCCGCATCGAGATCGGCACCGGCGTGATCGACATGCGCTACGAGAACCCGCTCTACATGGCCGAGGATGCCGGCGCGGCCGATCTCATCTCCGGTGGCCGGTTGCAGCTGGGCATCAGCCGTGGTTCACCCGAGCAGGTCATCGACGGGTGGCGTCACTTCGGCTTCTCCCCTGCAGAGGGCGAGTCTGACTCCGAGATGGGCCGCCGGCACACCGAGCGCCTGCTCGAGGTGCTCACCGGCGACGGCTTCGCGGAGCCGAGCCCGAACCCGATGTTCCCCAATCCGCCGGGCCTGCTGCGCGTGGAGCCGCACTCCGAGGGCCTGCGCGAGCGCATCTGGTGGGGCTCCGGCTCCAACGCCACGGCCGTCTGGGCGGCAAAGCTCGGCATGAACCTGCAAAGTTCCACGCTCAAGGACGACGAGTCCGGCAAGCCCTTCCACGTCCAGCAGGCCGAGCAGATCGAGCTCTACCGGCAGACCTGGAAGGAAGCCGGGCACCCGCGGGAGCCGCGCGTCTCGGTCAGCCGCAGCATCTTTGCGCTGACTGACGAACGCGACTGGCAGTACTTCGGCCGCGACCGCTACAGCTCCGACCAGGTGGGCAACATCGATGCCAAGACCCGCGCGGTCTTCGGCAAGTCCTACGCCGGGGAACCCGACGAGCTGGCCAAGAAGCTGGCCGAGGACGAGGCGATCGCCGCCTCAGACACCCTGCTGCTCACTGTCCCGAACCAGCTCGGCGTCGAGTACAACGCGCACGTCATCGAATCGATCCTGACGCACGTGGCGCCTTTGCTCGGCTGGCGCTGATCCCAGGCCAATCCAAGGCCGTTTCCGTGTTCCCACCCAGGAGCACGGAGACGGCGTTGCCTGCCAAACCGGCATTGCGTGCCAAGGAAACCGCTGGCCCCAAGGTGCGCGGATGGGCATTGTCGATCGCATGGCCACTGGATTGACGCCTTAACCTGCGGACCGACAACAGCGTTGGTTGGCCGTGGGGGCGTGGCCAAGAAAATTCCTATTCCATTGGAACGGGAATAAGCTTTCGCCGGCAGCCGCCAGCCTGCATCCCGAAGATTCGGGGGAAACGTTCGATGGAACGACTTGCGATTGCTTCGAATTAAAATTGCTCACCTAGGATGAATTCATGAACGAAGTCCCCCGCAGCCTGGGTGGCCGGCAGTGCCTCGAAAGGCTGTGGTTGCTGACCAATGTCGCTCGTATGCACCACGGGCAGAGCATGCGTCAACCGACGATCGCTTCGACGCCTGGCATGTCCCAGTCCAGGGTGTCCATGTCGCTCAAGGAGGCGGCGGGCGTCGCTCCGTTCCCCGCGTCATCGGTACCGCCGACGGCTCCCGGAAGCTTATGGCGATATCCGGGGCCGTGCGTGGCGGTTGGATCAACATCCTGATCACGGATCTCGCGATGGTCCGCGCGCTGCTCGACGAATATGTCCCTAACTGAGAACAACCAGCATTTTTCGAATCTAAAAATCTGACACAGGAGAACCATGAGCAAGCAGCTGCACGTCGCATTCATCAAGGCCAGCTGGCATTCCGACATAGTGGACCAGAGCCTGATCGGATTCAATCAGGACATGGAAGCATCGGGCCAGTCCCACACGATCCATGTCGTTACCGTGCCCGGAGCCTTCGAGATGCCGCTGCAGGCCAAGCGTCTGGCCGATTCGGGCAAGTACGACGCCGTTGTCGCGGCGGCGCTCGTTGTCGATGGCGGAATCTACCGGCATGATTTCGTCGCCCAGGCAGTGGTCGAAGGCCTCATGCGCGTGCAGCTTGACACGAACGTGCCGACATTCTCCGTGAGTCTGACACCGCACCATTTCCACTCCACACCCGACCACGAAAAGTTCTACTTCGAGCATTTCTTGAAAAAAGGCGCCGAAGCCGCTCGCGCAGTACGTGCCATCGCAGAACTCGCAGTCTAGTATTGGCGGCCCGAATCTCTTCAATAGCAAGGTAGGGTCGGACGCTTTGCGTGGAACGACGAAGCAAATCGCTCAGGATCCGCCGCCGCCGTCACTCAGGGCGTTTGCGCCAGCGCATATGTTTGGGTTCCGAATCCAACGCGACCGCCGTCTAGGCCGCAAAATTGGGCATGAACTCGCAAGGCTCGACGATCATAGGACGACGAGTCCGGCAAGTCCTACGCAGGGGAACCCGACGAGTTGGCTGGCGCTGATCCCGCAGGCACGGCCAGCTCCTTTGAAGCCCGGTTCCCGAGCCGGGACGGCTGCCCGCATAAGTTTGCGCCGCCGCACTTCGCGATTCGACACACTCTCCCACGGCATCCATATGTCCTAGCCAGATGGCCATTGCTGTTGCACAATCAGGCATGCACACAATTACGGACGAGCACCAGGGCCGGGACACATTGCGCTATGTAAGGCTGATGTTGCTGGTCATTCCGCTGCTGCTGCTGGTCGCCATCGTCGTCTACGGAATCTTGACGGGAACGATCGAGGATTCCATCAGTTCCTACTACCTTGGCCCCGCCAGGGACCTGTTCGTGGCGATGCTGGTGGCCATCGGCGTGCTGTTGGTGGTCTACAAGGGTCCCCCGCTGGAGGACTACGCGCTGAACCTCGCCGGCTTCTACGCGATGTTCGTTGCCCTCGTCCCCACCAAGCTGGGCGAGACGCTTGAGAACCTCGATGCCGCCGGAGCACAAAAGCTGGTCCATTCCATCCAGGTCTCCGTGCTGGCGCTGCTCGTCGTGGCCACGGCCTTCGTCTGGCTCGATTTCAAGACCATGAACTGGGCTCCGCGGACCCTGCTGCAGAGCACGTGGACCCGCGTGCTGACCGTTGCAAGCTCCGTACTACTGGTTGGGTTCCTGGTGCTGCTGGTCTGGCGGACGATTGAGGGCACGGAGTTTGCCGGCGTCCATGTGGCGGCCGCGCTGCTGCTTATCAGCAGCATGGGCATCGCGATCGCCAGCCATCTGGGCAGTGGCCGGCTCAGCGCCACCGACACCAGCGGCGGGCGGGCACCCCACTACGCCGGGCTGTTGGTCCTGATGCTTTTGGGCGTCGTTGCGTGGCTGGTCCTGACGGCCATCGGGGTCAAGCAGGCCCTCTTCCTGGTCGAATGGTACGAGATCGCGCTCTTTGTCTACTTCTGGTATCTCGAGACCAAACGGACCTGGAACCCGGAGCCTGCGCTGCGCACCGGCCGCGGGCGGCACACGGCGACATGACGTCGGGGCCACCTCCCCAAGGGAAGCGGCCCCGACGTCGTACCGGATTCCTGGGTGCCGGATGGCACCGAATTGTTGCTCCGCGGACGGAGTTACTTCGCGGCCGGCTCCTTCAGCTCCGCCTCGTCGACGACGACGCTGGCGTTGAACGACGCGGCGGTCATGCGCTCCTGGGCGACCTTGGCCGCGTGCATCGCACGCAGTTCGGCGTGCTGCGGCTTGCTGCGCAGGATCACGTAGCCGATTCCGACAGCCACGAACCAGATCGGGGTGAAGAGCAGTGCGGCCATGGTGTCGGCCTGGGTGGTCAGCGCCCAGAGGATGAATCCGAAGAAGGCCAGGACCACGTAGGGCATAAAGGTTCCGCCGGGCATCTTGAACTTGCTGGCCGCGTGCAGCTGCGGGCGGCGCTTGCGGTAGACCAGGTAGCTGATCAGGATAATCGACCAGACGAACATGAAGCACAGTGCCGAAATGGTGGTGACCAGGGTGAAGGCCTCGGCCACGCCGCCCTCGGCGTAGAGCAGTGCCACGCCGGCGAGCAGGAACATGCAGGAGAACAGCAGTGCATTGCGCGGGACCTTGGTCCTCGAGAGCTTGGCGAAGCCCTTGGGTGCGTCGCCTTCCTCTGCCAGGCCGTGGATCATGCGAGAGGTCGAGTAGATCCCGGAGTTCGCGCTGGAGGTGGCCGAGGTCAGCACCACGAAGTTGATGATGCCGGCGGCGCCCACCAGGCCGGCCATGGCGAACATGCCCACGAACGGGGATTCCTCGGCGCTGAACAGCTTCCATGGCTGGACGGCCATGAGGATGACCAGCGCACCAACGTAGAAGAAGAGGATGCGGATCGGGATGGAGTTGATCGCCTTGGGCAGGGTCTTTTCCGGGTCCTTGGTCTCGGCGGCGGTGGTGCCCACCAGCTCGATGCCGACGAACGCGAACACTGCGATCTGGAAGCCGGCGACGAAGCCCATGAAGCCGGTCGGGAACATCCCGCCGTCGTTCCAGAGGTTTGCGAAGGAGGCGGTGGCGCCGTTGTTCTCGAAGCCGGTGATGATCATGACCAGGCCGACGACGATCAGTGCGCCGATGGCGACGATCTTGACCAAGGCGAACCAGAACTCGGTCTCGCCGAAGTTCTTCACGCTCGGCAGGTTCAGGGCCACCAGCAGCAGGATGCAGACCACGGCCGGAATCCAGAGCGGCAGGTCCTTCCACCAGTACGCCACGTAGTGGGAGATCGCCACGACGTCGGCGATGCCTGTGACCACCCAGCAGAACCAGTACGTCCAGCCGGTGAAGAATGCCGCCCAGGGGCCCAGAATGTCCCCGGCGAAGTCGGAGAAGTTCTTGTAATTGGTGTTGCTCAGCAGCAGTTCGCCCATCGCACGCATCACGAAGAAGAGCATGAAGCCGATAATCATGTATACGAAGATCACGGAGGGGCCGGCGACCGCAATGGTCTTGCCGGAGCCCATGAACAGGCCAGTGCCGATGGCACCGCCGATCGCGATCAGCTGGATGTGGCGGTTGGAGAGCCCGCGCTCGAGGTTGGGTGCGGAACTGTTGTTGCTCATGCTGTTGCCTTCCAAGTGGATGGTGGTGCTTCGGTGACGCGCCATGGTGATTCCCTAGTGCCCGTCGCCGAGTGGGGCCAAGTCTTCGGTCGCGTGTGTCGCGTCGTTCTCCGCGGCGCTCATTCCCAGGCCGTTGCGCTTGCAGGAGAGCACATCGTCGCGAGTGGCAAACTCCTGATCCCGCAAGGCAGGATCGAGAAGCTGGCCGGAAGGCGCGTCGAGGGGCAACCGGGCAGTGGCGTGGGTGGTGAGCGTCATGGGGGAACTCCCGAATCGTGCACGGACGGTGCCGTGCTGTTCTTGGTTCCTCCCCAATCTGTTTACTGACCTGAGAGTTTCCATCCCTGCCCGCAATGGGTGGGGGACTTGCTCCTTCGGTGAGCACGAAACTTCGTCGTGCTTCTTTCCAGATTCGCCTCTTCGTGGCGGTACGGGGGCCTGAGAGTTTCCTGGGGAGGAATTGCTCCTACGGCGCCCGCCCATGGTTTGGGCGGGACTCTCCCGCCACGTGTCGACGGCGATTTTCTTGTGACTGCTGTCACAATCTACGCGAAAGTTTTCCCGTGACGCAAACCGCACAACATTTCATTACAGCGCAGGGTCGAAAAATGTCATTCTGATGTGGAGCGGATCCGCCAACGGGGATTCGTCATCCTCGTGGGCGAGGCGGTGGGTGCGGTCCTCGAGGGATTCCTTGATGGCTGCGTCCTGCACAACGGCGGGCTCGGGTGCTGCGGGGGGCTTGGTCTGCGTCATGGGTGCCACGCTAGCAACCCGGATTGCCCAGCGGTTTTCGTCGCTGTTTCCACCCTGTAACGGTCATCCAGTCCGTGTTTCGTGCGGGTTTCACACGACGACTGCCATCGAGAAGTCCGGTTTCACGTCGGCGGACGCAAAAGGACCAGCTGCGGTTAACGCCAGCTCCGCCCCCTCCGGCCGGCAGCCGGAACCTTGTGCTGCCTGTCTGCCGCGTCCGAAACGCCATCGTGGCCTTGCCTGCTCAGTTGCCCAGGGCAGCGTCCAGGTCCCGCAGGAGGTCATCGGTCGTTTCCAGCCCGACGGACAGACGCACGACTCCATCGCCGAGCCCGATCGCGGCGCGCCCCTGCGGACCCATGGCGCGGTGGGTGGTGGTCGCCGGATGGGTGATCAGGGACTTGGCATCGCCGAGATTGTTGGAGATGTCAACCAGCCTCAGGCCGTTGAGCAGTCGGAATGCCGCTTCCTTGGCCGGGCCGCGGCCCGGGTCCAGTTCGAACGTCACGACCGTGCCGCCGCCGCTCAGCTGGCTTCGAGCCAGGTCGTATTGCGGATGCGATTCAAGGAATGGATAGATGACACGGCTTACGCCCGGCTGGTCCTCGAGCCAGCCGGCAATCTTCAACGCCGAAGCCACCGAGTAGTCGACGCGCAGTTTCATGGTCTCCAGGCCCTTGAGCAGGGTCCAGGCGTTGAACGGGCTCAGTGCGGGACCGGTGTGCCGCATCAAGTTCCGGACCGGTCCGTCGATGAAATCCTTGCGTCCCAGGACCGCGCCGCCGAGGACCCGGCCCTGCCCGTCCATGTGCTTGGTTCCGGAATACACCACGACATCGGCGCCCAGCTCCGTCGCCCGCTGCAGCAGCGGCGTGGCGAAGACGTTGTCCACCACGACCTGCGCCCCCGCGTCGTGCGCCAGCTGAACGACGGCGCGGATGTCCACCAGCTCCTGGAGCGGGTTCGAGGGGGATTCGAAGAAGACCGCGGTGGCCGGAGTGGCGAGCGCCCGTTCCCATTGCGCGAGGTCGTGACCGTCCACGAACACGGTTTCCACACCCCAGCGTGGCAGGATCTCGTTCAGCACCACAAAGCAGGAACCGAAGAGGCTCCGGGACGCAACTACGCGGTCCCCGGCCGCCAGCAGCGCGCCCAGTGCGGTGAAGACCGCGGACATGCCGCTGGCCGTGGCGAAGCAGGCTTCGGCACCCTCGATGAGCCGCAGCTTCTCCTGGAAAGCGGCGACCGTCGGATTGCCGTAACGGGAATAGACGAAGCGCTCGACCTCGCCATTAAAGGAGGCCTCCGCAGCCTCCGCCGAATCGAAGACATACCCCGAAGTCAGGAACAGCGCCTCCGAGGTCTCCTGGAAATGCGTGCGGTCGATGCCGCCACGCACCAAAGCGGTCTGCGCGCCCCATACCTGGTCTGGTGCCTCCGCGTTGCCCGCGGACGGGCTGTGTGCCGACGCGTCGGACCCTGGACCATGCTGGAAATCTGACATGGGGATTCATTCCTTCGTTTCGGAAGCGGTCAGGGATTCGAGCGGGAACATGCGTTCGCGGAAATCATGCCTCCCTCGATGGCTTGGCGCAGGTCATCCGGAATGGGCACAGAGCCGACCGGAACCGACCGTCCCGGGAACATCGTTCGCGAGGCAGCTCCCATCGCACGGAACGAATAAGCCATTCCTTCAGTTGCTGCGGATTCATCGAGCCAGGCCATTCGGCCACGCCTGGATGTTCTGCGCTACCGACGGTACGGGAGGTACGACGGAATCCAATGGGAGTTCTTCATCTCCGGAAATGTCCGGAACCTGGCGACACATAAGTCACGGAAATAGCGCTCCGGAGCCGCCAGAGCACAACATTCCGTCACACCCAGGACATTCCCTTGACATCGGCCTCACGTAGTTGACGAGAAGGCTCCGCGACCACTGCGTGCCGCGGCACTGGGCACCTTCGGATCAACGACTGCAGCCCTCCATCGGCGCCAAGCGCCCTTAAACGCGGCGGCCGCCCCACAAAAACGGGGGCGGCCGCCGCATATTTTCGCTTTCGACTACTTGGTGGCCCAGAGTCCGGCTTCGTCGTCGAAGGAAATCGTCTCGGTCACGCGGATCTTTGCATCGGTGACGGCTTCGGCGGGAACGTCGAAGACCACCTGGTAGGAGCCCTTGCCACCCTTGGTCAGGGTTGGCACGTCCATTACTGACTTAGACACGGATGCCCCCGCACTGGTGGTGTCGTAGATACGTGCATCGGCGCCCACGAGTTCTGGATTCAGATCGATCCAGGCGTCGCCCTCATCCTCGCCGTTGTACACGACGGAGAGGTCCACGAGGACGTACTGGCCTTCGGCCTTGTCGTTGAATTGGTTTGCCTTGGCAATCACCTTACCGGCCTCCAGGTTTACGGCGCTCACGTTCACCGAGTATTCGCCAATGGTGGTCGCTTCGCCCAGCTTCAGGACCTGCGCCTCATCCGCGGCCTGCTCGATAACTTCTGCGGGTGCCGCCACCTCGCCGTCGGCCGAATCCTCGATGGCAGCTGAGACGCTGTCAAGCGCCTTGCCGTATGCGGACTGGGTGACGAAGACCAGGACAATGGCCACGATTGCGATGATGCTCGATGCGACGCCCAGGCCCTTGCTGCCGCGCCGCTTGGTTGCCACGACCAGCGAAATGATGCCGAGCACCAACGCCACGAAGCCGAGGAAAGCGGCGAAGTTGTTGATGATCGGCACCCAGGACAGCAGCAGCGCGACGATCGCAACAACCAGTGCGGCAATACCCAGGCCCTTCCCTGCGTTCGATTTCGGAGCCGGTACCTGCGCCTGAGGTGCAGGGGCGAGCGGATTTCCAACAGACATGATTCCCCCATGTGGTTGCGGCGCCGGCGAGGCGCCAAGGTGTCGAACATGCTCTGGGCGCACGGCCCAAGGCAATGGTCGGGACCATTAGTTGATCCATCAACTACCATACCGGCAGACCCCGACGGTTTGGGCAGTGGGCCTCAAGGCGTCGCTGTGTTATTGAGGATTGATATCAATAACATAGGGTTCTGACATGCAATCCGGGACCTGTTGGGTCCCGGATTCCAGTTACCCCGAACTCCATGCCATCGGCAGGGCTCGAGAACGCGCCCGAGACTCCGCTGTTGGAGTAAAGGACCCGTAGCGCCTCGTGCAGTCCGTGTCGGCGTTCGAGCGGATCCGACCCCGCGGTGCGCAGCGGCTCGGCCTCCTCCAGAGCGTCCCAAAAACCCTCGGTGGGCATGGAAGGCGGAGGCACGATGAACCAGCAATGGGCCAGCGGGTCGGGCGGGCAGGTGAGACCGGCGTCGTTCAGGAAAGCGGAGATCGGGTTGCCGGCGGAATCCGCAGTCGGATCAAGCCGGTTTTCGCGCGGCAGGCGGTACACGACGTGCGGCACGCCGAGCTCCAGTATTCCTGCGACGGCGAGGAAACCAAAGCCGCTGCGGGGCACCTCAACCGCACCGGGCGGCGGGTCGGCCACGGGGACGGAGTCCCAGTCGATGGTTGGCATCGTTCCTCCTTGTTCGGCGAACGGGGGAAATGGCGCCCGCGAAGCCAGACTAGTCGACGCCGGTGGGCCGCGGTAGGGCCGTCGAGACGACCATGGCCATTCGTTCGAGGGTGAACGGCCGGACGGCCAAGGATGGCTCAGATCCGTCCGGCCACGACTCCGGCGAGCTCGAGCCAGGCACGCTCGCGGTTCTCCCGCAGCAGCTTCGCCTGCTCCGGCGAGGTCCCCAGAAGGACGCGGGCCAGGCGACTGCGCCGCGGGGCGGCGTGGGCAGCTGCCCGTGTTGTTCGCTTTCGGGCCACGTGGCGCGCCTTGCCGGGGTTGACGATGGCTGGATGGTCGGTGAATACCTCGGTTGAAATGCTCATGCATCAAGCCTGAAACCACCGGGGCCGCACGACCACCATTCGGCTATTTCCGAATCCTTACGCCGACCCCGTTGCAGGCCTAGACTGTCTTGCATGCGGATCAGCTTGACCTCGGAGGACCTGACCCGGGTGCGGTTCACCGTCTCGCCCCTATGGGAAACGGTCACCAGCGTCCGCGCCCTCCAGTTAGGCACCCGGATGCACCGCCCTTGGATCAGCGACGCCACCACGCGCATACTCGCCTCCCGCGATCCGCGGAAACAGGACCACTTGCGGCTGCTGACCACCTTGATCCGCCCCACCGGGTATATCGCCGATTCATTGACCCCCACTCCCCTGCGGCAGGACACCTTCGAGGCGGGGCTCGCCGCGGTCGGCGCCGTCCCGCCGGAATTGTGGGTCCGCGACCTCGACTACCTGTTCTCCGCAGGACTGGAGGAGAGCCGGGTGAGGGAGGTGCGGGCGATCCTCGAGGACACGGAATCCGGGATACCCCGTGTGGTTGCTGCCCTGCGCTGGTACTGGCAAACCGCGGTCGAACCGTTTTGGCCGCGGCTGCGGGCCATGCTTCTGGCCGACCTGGACTACCGACTGGCTTTGCTGGCCGAACACGGCATCCACCAGGTCTTCAACACCCTGCACCCCAACGTCCGGCTGACCGGGGACGGCATTGAGGTCACCGCCCATTGCGACGGTTCGCACCATGCGGCCCCGGGCAATGGGCTGATCCTTGTTCCCAGCGCCTTCGTCTGGCCACGCACCCTGGTCCTGGACGTGGACCCGTTTGTCCCCACGCTGACCTATGCCCCGCGCGGCGTCGGCCGGCTGTGGGAAAACACCCGGGAGGTCAAGGACTCCCCGGTGGCCCAGTTGCTGGGGCACACCCGGGCGCAGATCCTGGCCCAGCTCGACTTGCCCATGACCACCACGCAATTGGCCTGCGCCCTGGAGCTGGCGGCGGGAACCGTCAACGGGCACCTGAAGGTGATGGCGGCCTCGGGCCTGACCGACACCATCCGCGCGGGCCGCGAGGTCTACTACCGGCGTGCCGACCTGGGAGAGGACCTGCTGGCCCGCGCTTAACGCCGCGGCAGCGCGCGTTATTGTCCCCGATGCTGGGTAGGGTCGGGGCATGATTGATTTCAACAATGCCTCCGTGTTCAAGCTCAGCCCGTGCAACCCGGAAGACGTGGCGGGGGAAATCACGCCCCTCTTTGTCCAGGGCGAGGAGCTGCTCGCCGCGTTCAAGGGTGCGCGCGACTACATAGTCTTCACCAACAAGCGGCTCATCGCGGTGAACATCCAGGGCCTGACGGGCAAGAAGCGCGATTACACGTCATTGCCGTATTCCAAGATCCAGGCATTCTCCGTGGAGACCGCAAGCACCTTCGACCTCGATGCCGAGCTGGACCTGTGGTTCAGCGGCCTGGGCAAGGTCCGCCTTGAATTCAAGGGCAAGGTCGATGTGCGTGCGCTCTCGCAACTCATCGGCTCCTACGTCCTGTAGTGCCGCAACTCGCGGGCGCCCGGCGAGGAGTCCTACGTCCCGACCGGACGCGGCCGGTCGTGCCTGCTCAGCGAGATTGGCGCCGGATGAGCCGCGTGCCGGTCTTGACCAGCATCAGGACCAGCAGCAGGATCCCCACGTAGCCGTTGATGACATAGACGATGTTGACCATCTGGGAGAAGGGCAGGACCAGGCCGATGACGGTCCCGGCGACAGCCAGCGCGATGGTCAGGTACTTGAAGCGGGGCGTCTTGTCGGCGAAGAACCGTGAGGAGACTGTCCACAGCAGCGGAACCGCCGTCGTGTAGATGCCGGTGAGGACCATGACTGAGACCCCGGCGGCGAGCACGGGGCTCACGTCATTGGCCAGCACCAGCATCGGGATCTCGGTGCCGCCGACCTTGGCGATGTTGGCTAGGAGGCCGAGCCCGACGACGATGCAGGCCACCGAGAAGACGATTGCCCCAATCATTCCACCGGCGGCCGCTTCCTTGCGGTTCCGCGCGGTCTTGCCAAGCGCCGTCAAGAAGGCGGCAAGCCAAAGCATGGAGAATCCGACATAGGACAGTCCCGACATGAACCAGTTCGTGGACGCCTGGGTCAGTTCGAGCGCCGGCAGCAGGGCGTTGCCCGCGGCGATTCCCTCCGGGTTGCGGAAGATGCCGAGCAGTCCAAGGGCGATCGCGACCACGACGATCACCGGGCCGATCTTGCCGATGACGTCGACCAGCGACTTGAGCCCGAACCAGACGCTGATGCCGACGACCACCGCCAATCCGATGCCGCCGGCGTAGCGCGAGAGCCCATAGTGCTCCTCGAAGACGGCGCCCGCTCCGGCAACCATCACCGTGAAGCTCAGGAAGACGAACAGGATCGAGAAGAAGTCGAAGAACGTTCCCAGGTGCTTGCCGCAGTAGTAGTGGAAGATCAGCGAGGGACGCTCGAACTTCTTTGCCTGGCCGACGGTGAAGAACTCGACAGCAACATAGGTCATGAGGACCAACACCAGGAGTCCGGTGCCGAAGACGCCCCAGTACCCGTACGCGGTGAAGTACTGCAGGATTTCCTGTCCGGTGGCGAATCCGGAACCGATCAGGAAAGCGACGATGGCGCCTGCGTAGGTGAGAATGCGCAGGAAGCTCGCCTTCTCGGTCGTCGCCAGGTGCGCCGTGGTTGGGACCTTCAGTGCCATGGTGGTCTCTTCTCCCTCGGTTCCACGACGCCGCTGGGAGCACGTCGTACCTTGATATATCAATCCTCAAGGAACGATATGTTTGATATGTGACCCAGTCAACATTCACATTGAATGTGACACACCCCCCCCCACGTCGGGCGGCCGGCGGTCCAGCTACCAGGCGTCGCGCGGGCTTAGCCGTGCCGCAGCCATCGAGGCACCCAGGATGATGGTGCGCATGAAGCGCTCCGCGGCCTCGATGAGCAGGCGCTCCCCGTCCTCCACCGCTTCCTCCAAGGTCATCGGGATCGGGACAATCGAGGCGATGGCGTCGATCCCGATGTCGTGGACGTCCCGGCAGCCCTTGCCCAGCGTCCCGGCCAGCGCCACCACGGGAACGCCGTGCATCGCTGCCCGGCGCGCGACCTCCGCGGGAACCTTGCCCCTGGGCGTCTGGAAGTCGATGGCGCCTTCGGCGGTGATGACCAGGTCGGCCCCGCGCAGCAGCCCGTCCAGGTCGATCCCGGCCAGACCGGAATCCAGGATCGCCTCGAAGCGCGGCATCAGCACCGCCCCGACGGCGGCCAACCCGGCGCCGAGCCCGCCCGAGGCGCCGGTGCCCGGCGCGTTCGCGAAATCGGTGGCGCGGGCGGACTCCAGCGAATCGCGGCGCAACACCGCGGCCCAGTGTTCGAACCCGGCGGACATGGCCTCGACCTGCGCGGGCGTGGCTCCCTTTTGCGGGCCGAAGACGCGGGCCACACCGCGCGGACCGGTGAGCACGTTGTGCTGGTTCAGCGCGAGCGTGATCGACACGGTGCCCGCGGCGATGGCCGGGTGCAGCGAGCCCATGTCGATCCTGTCGACGCGCGCCAGGTGGTTGCCGCCGGCCGGGACTATGCGCCCTGCGGCGTCAAGGATCCGCGCGCCGAGTGCCGCCAGCGCGCCCATGCCGCCGTCGGAGGTCCCGGAGTCGCCGCACCCGACGAGCACCTTCTCGGCACCGGCGTCGATGGCAGCGGCGATGAGCTCGCCGACCCCGTGGCTCGTGGTGGTTCCGGGATCGCGCTGGTCCCGCGGAACCAGCCGAAGCCCGGCCGCGGCGGCCATTTCGACCACTGCGGTGCCGGTGGCCTCGCCGCCGAGCATGGCGTAGTGGGAGTCGACCGGTTCCCCCACGGGGCCGGTGACCCGGGCAGGGACCAGCCTGCCGCCGGTGGCGCAGGCGAGGGTCTCGGCGGTGCCTTCGCCGCCGTCGGCGATGGGAACGGCCTTGACCACCGCGCCGGGCAGCGCGCGGCGGACACCGGCGCCGATGGCCTGGGCGACGGCTGCCGCGTCGAGGGATTCCTTGAATCCGGAGGGGGCAACCAGGATGCGGCGGGGCAGGGCGTTGGACATGATGGTGGTTCCTTAACTTTTGGGGGTGTTGTCGTTTATGGCATGGGCGGTGCGGACTTTCCGGTCCGCAACCCGTGGGGGGGTGGTCAGAGGAAGAGCGGCATGCCCATCGCGGGCCAGATCCAGAGCGCGAAGACCAGCACCAGGGCGACCATGACCGGGGCCAGCACTGTGCTGAGCCGCAGCAGGTCCGCGGGCTTGTAGGTCTCCACGCCCTCGATGTCGGAGAAGAGGTTGACGGGTTTCGCGCTGCTGGTCAGTGTGTGGCAGAAGCCGGCCGCGGCGGTGGAGGCGAAGGCGATCGCCACGGCGTTCACTCCAAGGCCGGGGGCCAGTGAGACGACCAGCGGGATCAGCACCGCCGAGCGGGCCGAGCGCGACTGGATGACCAGGTGCGCGGCTGCGGACATGACGACCACCAGCACGGTGAACACCCACGGGGCCGCGGCTCCCAGCCCGTCGACCGGGCCCAGCACGCTGAGCGCCAGCCATTGCGCGGCACCGGTCCCGACCAGGGCGGTGCCCAGGGTCAGGGTGGCGGCCATGAAGATGAGCATCGACCACGGCACCGCCTTCAGTGCCTTAGCCAGGCCCACGGAGCCGAAGCCCGGGCTGGCCACGAGCAGGGAGCCGAGCAGTGCGACGATGGCGGGGTGCAGGTGGTGCAGCGGTTCGGTGCACCAAAGCACCACCACCGCGCAGATCAGCAGGGCTGCCCTTGACTGGCCGACGGTCAGCGGCCCGGTCAGCGGCACCGGGGAGTGTTCCTGCAGCTGCTCGATGCCCACCGCCAGCGGCAGGCGCCGGTCCCCGGGCCGGGTGAAGAGCCACAGCACCAACTCGGCGCACAGGTGCGAGGAGACGAAGGCCAGCGGCAGGCCGTAGAGCAACCACCCGGCAAAGGAGAAGCCCTCGTATCCGGAGGCGGTGAGGATCTGGCTGGTGATCAGGTGAGCCCCGGCACCCAGGTAGGAGGCCACAGCGGAGAGCAGGATGACCGAAGGGAAGACCAGCGACAGCGCCAGCACCACCCGACGGCGCTCCTGCAGGGCCCGGGCCAACGCGATGAACACCGGGATGGCCAGGGCCGCCCGGCCGGAGGTGGAGGGCACCGCGAACGCGGTGGCGACCAACACCCCGGTCGTCAGGTGCACCAGTTGGCGGGGGCTGCGGGCACCTGCGACGATGTAGGCCGCTGCCCGGGTGGCCAGGCCCGTGGCCGTGATCCCGGCCGCGATCACGAACGCCGCCAGCAGCAGCCAGATGGTGTCCTCCCCCAGCGAGGAGAAAAGCTGGTCTTCGGGCAGCACTCCCATCAGCACCAGCACCAGTGCGGCGCCGAGGGCCACGTAGGTGTCACCGACCGGCGAGAAGATCCACAGCCAGATGGCGACGGCGAAGACCGCGAGCGTCAGTGCGCCCTGGGCCGACAGCGCCGACGGGGTCCCGGCAGCCTGGCCGAAGGCGCTTGTGGCACACCAGATCAAGAACGCCGCCAGCAGCGTCGCGGCGAGAAGGGCCGCGATGCGCCGGCGGTTCTCGCGTGGGCGCTTGGGACGGGGGGCCGGGGAAAGTGCCGCCGGCGCCGGGGCTTGCGTTGCATAGCGGAAACGGGCGGGCGTGGCGGTTTCCGTCTCGGCGGTGTTCATGATTCCTCCCCGAGGGTGGTGGCGAGCCTGTCTGCGAACGCGTCGTCCTGGCCGCTGGCGGGTGCCAGTGCCTCGAGCGGCACCGAGAGCCCGAAACGGGTTCCGGAGCCGTCCCCGGATTCGACCCAGGCGGTGCCCTGGTGCGCCTCGGCCACCGCCTTGACCACGGCAAGGCCCAGGCCCATTCCGGGGTCGCTGCCCTCGGCGCTGCGGTAGCTTTCAAGTAGCGCCCGGGCACGCTCGGGATCCAGCGGCGGGCCCGGATTGGCCACCCAGAAGCTGGCGGCGCCGTCGGCGACAGCGGAACCGATGCGGATGGTGTCGCCCGGTTTGGTGTGGGCAACGGCGTTCTCGATGAGTTGGCGCACCGCATCGGCGATGCGGTTCCGGTCCAGCCACGCGTCGGCGTTGCCGGTCGCCTCGATGCGGAAGTGCCGTTCGGGGTGGGTGCCGGGCAGGGATGCCTCGGCGGCGACATCGGCCGTCACCCCGCCAACCGAGACGCGGACGGGCTTCACAAAGCCTGGGTTCCCGCTTTGGGCCAGCACATCGAGGTCCGCTAGCGTGCGTCCCATCCGGGCGATCAGCCTTTGGGCACCGCAGGCGATGCGGGCGCGTTCGGCACCCGGCAGGTCCTCGTCGACCAGTTCGTGCAGGGCCGCGGCGACCCGGCGTTGGGGGTCGTTGAGGTGCTCGCGGGCCTCGGCGATGAAGTGGCGCTGTGCCAGGTGAGAGGCCTCGACCCGGTCAAGCATCGCGTTGAGCGTCTCGGCCAGCTGGGCCAGATCGTCCCTGCCCTCCACCGGGATGCGTGCCGAGAGGTCGTGGGCGGTGATGGATTCGGCGGTTTCCCGCACGGTCCGGATCGGGCGGGTGATCTGCCGGGCCACCAGCCAGGCGATCCCGGCGGTCAGTGCCAGTCCTCCCGCCGCCACTCCGAAGAGCATGACCGCCTGCCGGTTGGCCTCCTCCTGCGCGGCCCCGGTGAACTGCGCGACCACCAGGTGTGCCTGCCTTTCCGGCGGCGTGCCTGCGGGTTCACCGGCGGCGACGGCCTCGGCCTTGCCCCAGCGCACCGTTCCGTGGGCGCTCTCATAGACGCCGGCGGTCTTGGGGTCGCGGAGGATCCGTTCGACCAAGGCGGCGTCGCCCACCAAGATGCTGCCGTCATCGTCGGCCACGCCCCGCGCGGCCAGCACTGTCCCGCCAGCCACGCCGACGATCTCCTCGCCGGCCAGCGGCTGCTGCCGGGCGAGATAGCGCTCCATCAGTGCGCCCATCGAGGTGAAGGGCAGGGCCGTCCTGGGGTCACGTCCCTCGGCGGCGAAGGTGCGGAACTCCTCGATCTCCTGCACGACGCCCACGTTGGCGGCCTCCGCGACCTGTCCGGACATGACGGAGCGCATCGTCACCGTCACAGCGAGCAGAGCCAGGGCGGTGGTCAGCACGATCCAGCCCACTATGCGCCAGCGCGCCGACACGGCCGAGCCCTGGCGCTCATGGGTTTCAGTCCTGGTCATGGTCGCGCTCCTTGGAAGGGGCCTGCGCCGAAGGTCCCGACGGCGACGCAAGCTCAACCACGATGGGGTGCTGGTGCGGCAACGGCGGGTTGGCGGTATTGGCCAGCATTTGGCTGGCGGTCGCCAGTCCGGCCGGAATGGCCAGGACGACGAGCAGGAGAAGTATGCGGCGAATCATGTTCCCAACACTAGAAATGCCTTGTGAGAGGAGAATGATGGGTCAGTGAGAGGCAAATGAGAGCCCTGCGGGAGCTTTCGTGGGGACGCCCGGCAACCCACACGCGTCCAGGGGCCCGCTAATCGGGGGCCAGTGCCATTCACAGACAACGCACAGGCCGGTGCAGGCATCGATTCGCGTGGCCTCGTCGTTGAACCCAGTAGCGAACCCAGCCAATCAACCGACGGAGACTATTGCTTTTGACGCCCGCCGCCACGACCACGGCTACCGCCACGCTTCCGGATCCGCGGCATGACGATATCCCATCGGTAGTGCCGTCGCGCGCCCGGACCGTCGTGTTGCTCGGGATCGATGGAGCAGGCAAGACCACCGTCGGGACAACGCTGGTGGCCGAACTCCGGGAAGCGGGCACGCCGGCCCAACTCCTGCGCAATCCGGCCGGACGCCGTTGGATGTCGCGTGTGGCAGAACGATTCGGAACCGCTTTGACTCCGGTTTGGGCTAACCGGCTGGAATCTGTCGTGCGCCTTGTCAACGTTCTGCTCGCCCACGCGCGAGCCTCGGGCTTCGCCGGCACCACCGTCATGGATCGACACGTGGCGTGCCAGCTGGTCCTGCGTTCAGTCCGCGGACTGCCCCAGGGGGTGCTGCTGCCATGGCTGCTTTCCCGCCTGCCGCAGCCGGACGCGATGATCCTGATTGATGTTCCCGCCGGCATTGCCCACGCCCGCATCGTTGCGCGCGGGGAGGACAGCGAAACGCTTTCCTACTTGCAGTCGGCGCGAGAGGCATACCTGGAGATTGCGTTGGCCAGAGGCTGGCACATCATCGACGGTTCCGGCACTCCGCAGCAGGTAGCTGCCAAAACGCGACGGGCCGCGACTAGCAACGATTGACCACGGCGCTCGGCACCATCTGTGCCATGGTTCCCGGCCGGCTGAGCGGCACGCCCCCCGCTCCTGGCCTATTGCGATCCTTCGGCGCGCACTTCCACAGATCGCCGATTCTTGTCGACCCTCAAATATCCCTTCCTTCTTCTACGGTTGCCGCCGATGCGGAGGCCACTTTCGCTTTTGTTGCTCGAATACATGTGGGGACGGCCACAAATTTAGATTTCGCGAAGAAGTGCGAATCTTTCCTCCGATACCCCCTAGCTGACTCTGGAAAAGTGCGGAAATGTAGTTCCTACGCAGAAAGAACGCCGGAACAACCTACCGGGATCATGAAGACGATCCTGGCCCGGCACCCGGCAATCCAGCAAGGAGAAGGCAATGACCGAGCAAAATTCGACCGAGAACCGCATCGCTGCAATCAAAGAGGATTGGGCAAGCAACCCGCGATGGACCGGCACCACTCGTGATTACTCGGCAGCAGACGTCGTGAAGCTCCAGGGCTCCGTGCAGGAAGAGCACACGCTGGCCAAGCGCGGTTCGCAGAAGCTTTGGAAGCAGCTCACCGAGGAAGCCCCGTCCGGCGGATACACCAACGCCCTGGGCGCCCTGACCGGCAACCAGGCAGTGCAGCAGGTCAAGGCCGGCCTTCGAGCCATCTACCTTTCCGGTTGGCAGGTCGCGGCCGATGCAAACCTTTCGGGCCAGACCTACCCGGACCAGTCGCTCTACCCGGCCAACTCGGTTCCGCAGGTCGTGCGCCGCATCAACAACGCACTGCTTCGCGCCGACCAGATCGAGCACGCCGAGGGCATCAAGTCCGTCGAGGACTGGCTCGTCCCGATCGTGGCCGACGCAGAGGCAGGCTTCGGCGGTCCGCTGAACGCCTACGAGCTGATGAAGTCGATGATTTCCTCCGGTGCCTCGGGCGTCCACTGGGAAGACCAGCTCGCTTCGGAGAAGAAGTGCGGCCACCTCGGCGGCAAGGTCCTCATCCCGACCCAGCAGCACGTTCGCACCCTGAACGCCGCCCGCCTGGCAGCCGATGTCGCCGGAACCCCTTCGGTCGTCATCGCCCGCACTGACGCCGAGGCAGCAACCCTGATCACCTCGGACGTCGATGACCGCGACAAGCCGTTCATCACCGGCGAGCGCACCGCGGAGGGCTTCTACAAGGTCACCAACGGCATCGAACCCTGCATCGCCCGTGCCAAGGCCTACGCTCCGTACTCCGACCTCATCTGGATGGAGACCGGCACCCCGGACCTGGAGCTGGCCCGCAAGTTTGCCGAGGCAGTCAAGGCCGACTTCCCGGACCAGATGCTCTCCTACAACTGCTCCCCTTCCTTCAACTGGAAGAAGCACCTGGACGATGCAACCATCGCCAAGTTCCAGCGCGAACTTGGCGCCATGGGCTTCACCTTCCAGTTCATCACCCTCGCCGGCTTCCACGCCCTGAACCACTCGATGTTCAACCTGGCCCACGGCTACGCCCGTGACGGCATGAGCGCCTACGTCGAGCTCCAGGAAGCGGAATTCGCCTCCGAGGCACGCGGTTACACGGCCACCAAGCACCAGCGCGAGGTCGGCACCGGCTACTTCGACGACATCGCCACCGTACTGAACCCGAACGCCTCGACCCTGGCCCTCGCCGGGTCCACCGAAGCCGGACAGTTCCACTAAGCACCCCCGGGCGGTTTCCCGCCCACGGCACCGGCGGGGTCGACCCCACACGGTCGGCCCCGCCGGGCACCCGCCTCGGAGCACCAGCATCCAGGCACACCACCACCCACAAACTTTTGATTCAAGAAGGAGTCACAGCCATGAACGATCCAATCACCCTGAACGGTATTACTTTGGTCGCTGCCCCAGTCCGCCGGCAGGAAGAGATCCTCACGCCCCAAGCGCTGGACTTCTTGGCCCAGCTCCACAAGGCATTCGACGGTCGCCGTGCAGAACTCATGCAGACCCGCCAGCTGAACCGCGCCCGGATCGCCAACGGCTCGGACCCGAAGTTCCGCCCCGAGACCAAGTCGATCCGCGACGACGAGTCGTGGAAGGTCGCACCCATCGCACCCGGCCTGGAGGACCGCCGCGTGGAAATCACCGGCCCCACCGACCGCAAGATGGCCATCAACGCCCTGAACTCCGGCGCCAAGGTCTGGCTGGCGGACCTCGAGGATTCCTCGACCCCCACCTGGTCCAACGTCATCAACGGGCAGCTGAACCTGCGCGCGGTGCTGGACCGCACCATCGATTTCACCTCCCCCGAGGGCAAGGAATACAAGCTGGCCGGCGAGAAGCTCACCGACCTGCCGACCATCGTGGTCCGCCCCCGCGGCTGGCACCTGCCGGAGAAGAACCTCCTGGTTGCAGGCAAGCCCGTTTCCGGTGCGTTGGTCGACTTCGGACTGCACTTCTTCCACAACGCGCAGCGCCTGATCTCCCAGGGCCGGGGCCCGTACTTCTACCTGCCGAAGATCGAGAACCACCTGGAGGCACGCCTCTGGAACGACGTCTTCGTGCTGGCACAGGACCTGGTGGGCATCCCGCAGGGCACCATCCGCGCCACGGTGCTCATCGAGACCATCACGGCAGCCTTTGAAATGGAGGAGATCCTCTACGAGCTGCGCGAGCACGCCTCCGGGCTGAACGCCGGCCGCTGGGACTACATCTTCTCCATCATCAAGAACTTCCGTTCCCGCGGCCCGCGCTTCGTGCTCCCGGACCGCGGCATGGTGACCATGACGGCGCCGTTCATGCGCTCCTACACCGAGCAGCTGGTGCGTGCCTGTCACCGCCGCGGTGCCATGGCCATCGGCGGCATGGCTGCCT
Source organism: Paeniglutamicibacter sp. ORCA_105 (assembly GCF_045798545.1). NCBI lineage: Bacteria > Bacillati > Actinomycetota > Actinomycetes > Micrococcales > Micrococcaceae > Paeniglutamicibacter > Paeniglutamicibacter sp. ORCA_105. The sequence continues at coordinate 77,535 of NZ_JBIXLM010000005.1, forward strand.
TCATCCCCAACCGCAAGGACCAGGCCATCAACTCCGTGGCCTTCGAGAAGGTCCGTGCAGACAAGACCCGCGAGGCCAACGACGGCTTCGACGGTTCCTGGGTTGCCCACCCGGACCTGGTCCCGGTGGCCCGAGAGGTCTTCGACGCGGTCCTGGGCCAGAACCCCAACCAGCGTGAGCGGACCCGCGAGGACGTCACCCCGGATGACAAGGAGCTGCTGAACATCGCGGGCACCGAAGGCAAGATCACCGAGGGCGGCATCCGCAACAACATCGAGGTGGGCATCCGCTACATGGAGGCCTGGCTGCGCGGCAACGGCGCCGTTGCCATCCACAACCTCATGGAGGACGCTGCAACCGCGGAGATCTCGCGTTCGCAGATCTGGCAGTGGATCCAGCAGGCAGCCATCACCGACACCGGTGAATTGGTTTCCCGTGCCTGGGTCGAGGCCATGACCGAGGAGGAATTCGAAAAGCTCTCCCGCTTCGAGGGCGACCGTTTCGAGGATGCCCGTGAGATCTTCGAGGCTTGTGCCCTGCGTGAGGACTTCCCGACCTTCCTCACCGTCCAGGCGTACAACCGCTTCCTGCGCGAGGCCAAGTCCTTGGAAACGGCCGCCGCGTAAACAGTCTTCGGTGGCGGGGTCAGGGGGCAAGCGCAACGACGCGACCACCCCTTGGATCCCGCCACCAAGAAACAACTTCATAGACTTCGATCGTCCCCACCGGCAGAGCTGCCATCGGCGGGGACGATCGTTTTTTATTCGTACAATCCGCCTTTTGAGATTCATTGGCATACTTATTTTCCGAACTGACTACGGGTGCTGGGATGATGTGCATTGGGGGATCCCAAGATCGGCCAATACACTCACTCACAAAGCAATTCAGGAGATCCAATTGGACGATCACGAAGCAGATAATTCAGTCGATGGGCCCACCCTGACTCGCGTTTGCCAAAATTGCAGTGTCCAGTCCACATCTGCTGGAAATTTCTGTCCCAATTGCGGGAAGCCTTTCGAAAAGAAGAATCCGAGATCGCAAAAAATGATGGGGCTCATAATCGCAGCGGTCGCGGTCGCACTTTTGGTTGTAGGCATCATCTATGTATTTCAACAGGCGGCTGCCAAACAGGTGGCCGAAGACGCGTTGGCTTCACAAGTAGCCGCCTCGTCATCCGCAGCAGCCAGTTCATCCGCGGCTTTTGCGGCCGCCCAAGCAGCGGCAGCTGCGGAGGCTTCCGCCGCTGCCGCGTCAGAAGACACAGAACGTGCAATCCGCCAGGTCTATGTGGCGGAACTTGAATCCAGTATCGAGAAAGACTCCAAGGCCCGTGTCAAGAAGGGCAGTCTGACTGGTCCCATCAAACGCGTCAGCTGCACGCCCACTGGCGGCGGGTCTCTTGACGACCTCACCAGCCTCACGACAACGTTCGAGTGCATTGCTGTCAATGAAACGAACAAGGACAAGACCGAAAGCGGATATGTCTTTACCGCCACCATGAACTGGGATGACGCATCCTATTCGTGGCATTTGGGCCGATAGCCCCAAATACCCTGGAAAATCCGGAAACCGCCATCGCCTCGACACCAAAAGCGGTTTACGTCTCTCGGGGCTGTCGCCAATGACACCACCTTGGGCACCTATAAATGCCGAAGATGGCCCAAATCAAGGTCAATAATGGGACATGGCTCCTCCTCGGGGCCGAATGCGGAAAAACCCAAGAAGGAGCCCGGTGAGCCAGCCACACATTCCCCCCACGAAACTTTTCACCCGGGATTTCCTGCTCGCCGGTGTCGCAAACCTCTTCATTTCCATGGTCTTCTACCTATTGATGACCTCCATGGCGCTCTACGCGGTGGACAGGTTCCAGGCCTCCGACAGCGCCGCAGGGTTGGCCTCGAGCGTATTTGTCATCGGCTCGGTCATCGCCCGGCTCTTCGCCGGAAAATTGCTCCGGACCATGGGGCGGAAGCGGCTCGCCATACTCTCCCTGGGCCTCTTTGCCCTTGCCTCCGTTTTCTATATCTTCAGCAGCACGCTGTTTCTCTTGCTGATCGTGCGTCTAGTCCACGGCATGGCGTTCGGCATGGGCAACACCGCCATCGCCACAGCCGTCCAGTCGATCATTCCGCCAGCGAGACGCAGCGAGGGCACAGGCTACTTCGGCCTTTCCACCACCCTTTCCACCGCTGTCGGCCCTTTCCTGGCGGTCCTGCTTTCAGGCAATGGCAACTACACGGCCGTCTTCGTGTTTTGTACCGCTTTCTCGACCGCGGCCCTGCTCTTCACGTTGCTCGTCCGCATGCCCGAACCGCCGCGGCCGGCCCAAAAACCCCAAGCACACGCCCGGCGCGGCAGCTTTATCCGGTCCATCATCAGCCCCGCGGCACTGCCCATTTCCCTGGTGATCCTGATCTGCGGCGTCGCCTACTCGGGCATCATTTCCTTCCTGGCACCGTTCCTGATTTCCAAGTCCATGGCAGAGGCCGCCAGTTGGTTCTTCATTGTCTATGCCGTAACCGTGCTGATCTCCCGGCTATTTGCCGGGCGCATCCAAGACCGGCGGGGCGACAACGCCATCATGTATCCCCTGCTACTGGTGTTTGCGCTTGGCATGGCGGCACTCGCGTTCGACCCGAGCATCCTGACGGTGGCTTCCGCTGCCGCCCTCACGGGTTTCGGCTTCGGCGCATTGATGCCCTGCGCGCAGGCCATTGCCGTTTCCGCGGTGCCACCCGCGGAACTTGGCGTGGCCACTTCGACATTCTTCCTGATGCTTGATGTCGGAATCGGCTTCGGGCCGGTGGCCCTCGGAGTGCTGATCCCCCATTTGGGGTACACCGGCATGTTCGGGATGCTCACCGTGCTTTCGGTCCTGGGCATCGCCCTGTACTTCCAGGTGCATGGACGCCACGCCCGCGGGATGCGGGGAGCCTAGGCTCGGTGCCCGAAGCCCATGCCCGGGCTGTCCCGCACGAAGGCCACCGCAGTCCAGGCCACTAGCGCCAGCGCTGCGCCCCAGAGGATCTGCAGGCCTACGTGCAGGTACAGGAAGGCGCCGGCAAAGGATCCGAGCGTGATCATGGCCCAGAGGGCGCCGTACGGAAGCCACGCCCACCTGGGACCGCCGATCAGTGACGCGGCAAGATGCTGCCCCATCTTCACCAGGGCACCGGTCATGTACGTCAACCCCACGCTCACTTCGCCGCGGCGCGTATAGGTCGCGTTGATTGCCCCCATGGACATGGCCATCAAGATGGCGGTCAAGACCCCACCAGCCGACCCCAGGGTGGTGAATGCCGAAGCCAACAAGAAGGCCGAGGACACCGAGAGCACGGCCCCGCGCCTGTGGACCGAGGGAACCTGGCTGGCCAGGGTCGCCGCGGCCACGCCCAGCACGAAGCCGAGCACCAGCCCGATGGCCAGCGCCCACTCCAAAAAGTTGCCTTCTGCCAGTCCCGCACTTGAACGGGTCGAGTTCCCGCTCATGAACGAGACAAAGTATCCGCCAAAGTGAATGAACGCCACACCATCGACGAATCCGGCAATTGCGGTTAGTCCACTGGCATACGCGATCCCCCGCCAACCCAACGACCGCGCCACGTGTTTTCTCCTCATTCTCACGCCGGCACAAAGCAACGCTCGGCCCCGGGTTCCTCAAGATCATTTTCCGGCTGCCAGGAATAACGGCATCCAGCTCTCCACCAGTCTATTGACCCGTCCAAAACGCACATGGCGGTTTCACGCGGACGAGGCCCCGAGCGCCACGAGGCGACCCATCAGGCCGCTGTGCGCACCGGGGTGATTCCCGCCACGGGATCATGCCCGATTCGGGCCATCGACCTACCATTGAATGTCCCTCTTCCTACCAAAGGTTTGTTTTCGTGCCCCAATTTGCCCAGGCGCTTGCCCGCGGACTCAATGTCCGCCACGTCCGGTTCATGGCCCTCGGTTCGGCCATCGGAACCGGGCTGTTCTACGGTTCCGCATCCGCCATCCAGGCCGCCGGACCGGCGGTCCTGCTGGCCTACATGATCGGCGGCGCGGCCGTCTTCATGGTGATGCGTGCGCTGGGCGAGATGGCGGTGCGCCACCCCGTCTCCGGTTCGTTCGGCCAGTACGCCTCCAAGTACCTTGGCCCGTTTGCCGGATTCATCACGGGCTGGACGTTTGCCTTCGAGATGGCCATCGTGGCCATTGCCGACGTCACTGCCTTCGGCATCTACATGGGCTTCTGGTTCCCGGATGTCCCACGCTGGATCTGGATCCTGGCCGTGGTCTTCTTCATTGCCGCGTTGAACATGATGAGGGTCAAGGTCTTCGGCGAGACGGAGTTCTGGCTTTCGCTGATCAAGGTCTCTGCCATCATCGCCATGATTGCCGGCGGCGTGCTGATCGTACTCTTCGGCTTCGGCCTGCCCGCCGAGGCAGACCCGGGCATCGGCACGCTGCTGGCCGCCGGGGGGTTCTTCCCCAACGGGTTCTGGGGCCTGTTGGCCTCATTCTCGATCGTGATGTTTGCCTTTGGCGGCATCGAGACCATCGGCATCACAGCAGGCGAGGCCGAGAACCCCAAGTCGGTGGTCCCCAAGGCGATCAACACCGTGCCGGTGCGTATCCTGCTGTTCTACGTTTGCACCCTGGGCATCCTGATGATGATCTACCCGTGGAACCAGATCGGTTCCGAGGGCAGCCCGTTCGTGCAGATCTTCGACAACCTTGGCATCCCCGCGGCCGCACACATCCTCAACGCCGTAGTCATCACCGCCGCGATCTCCGCGATCAACTCCGACATCTTCGGCGCAGGACGGATGATGTTCGGGCTTGCCCAACAGGGCCACGCCCCGGCTTCCTTCGCCAAGATCTCCCGCAACGGGGTGCCGTGGATGACGGTCCTGACCATGGGCATCGTGCTTCTGGCCGGCGTGGTGCTCAACGCGGTGCTGCCCGAGTCGCTGTTCCTGATCATTGCCTCGATCGCCACGTTCGCCACGGTCTTCGTGTGGGTCATGATCCTGCTCTCGCACATCTCCATGAAGCGAACCATTGCGCGGGAGAATCTCCCGGCGTCCGAGTTCCCTTCGCCTTGGTGGCCTGCGGCATCCTATGCGGCTCTTGCCTTCATGGGCTTTGTGATCGTGTTGCTGGGCGTGATCCCCGCAACCCGGGTTGCCATGGTGGTCGGCCTGGTGTGGATCGTGCTCTTGTTTGTTGCCTACAAGGTCTGGGTCCGCGGCAAGGGCCACGAGCGCGCCGAGCTGGTCGACGAGACCGGGCGCGACTATGTTCCCGCCGAATCGCGCTAACGGGTCCGCCCAACCCCAACTCTCTCATCGACAGGGAGCCGAGCCGTGTGCACAGCGGCTCGGCTTTCCGCGTACCCCTGCCGCATAAGATCACGTCGATACCGCCGTCGGCCGGGAATACGCGCCCTGCGATGACAGTTGCCAAAGGCATGACTGAAACCCGCTTGAGCGTTGACATTTTTTCCGACATTGCCTGCCCGTGGTGCTTCATTGGCAAGCGCCGCTTCGAAACCGCCCTGGCGGCCCTCCCCTTTGGCGAGAAGGTCGACGTGAAATGGCATGCGTTCCAGCTGGACCCCTCGTTGCCCGACCACTTTGAGGGAAGCGAACTGGACTACCTCACCCAGGCCAAGGGCATGCCCGCCGAGCAGGTGGCCGGAATGCTCGAGCACGTCACCACCCAGGCCGCCGGCGAGGGCCTGAAGTACGATTTCGATGCGCTGCACGTCGCCAACTCGTTCACCGCGCTGCGCTTGCTGGCGCTGGCCAAGGAACGCGGCCTCGGCAACGAAATGAAGGAAGCCCTGCTCTCTGCGCACTTCGAGCAAGGTGTGGATACCGGCAGCAATGAAGCGCTACAGGGCATTGCCGACTCCGTTGGCCTCGACCCGGCGGAAACCGCGGAGGTGCTCGCAAGCGACAAGTATTCCGATGCGGTGCGGGCCGACGGCGTACGTGCCCGCGAGCTGGGCGTCAGCGGCGTGCCCTTCTTCGTCCTGGACAACAAATACGGCATCTCCGGTGCCCAGCCCTCGGAGGTCTTTGAGCAGGCACTGAGCCAGGTCTGGAAGGAAATCGGCGGCGAGAACCTGCAGATGCTCGGCACCACGGGGCAAGACGGCGCGGTTTGCGGGCCCGAGGGCTGCAACTAAGGGCTAATTGTCCTTGCTCTCCGTCGACGGTTCAGGCTTGGCCGGGGCCGTCGACGTTTTTGCGTCGGCCTTCGGTTTCGGCGGCGTGCAACCGAGCTTGCCGGCCTTCTTGTTGACGGATTTCTCCTTGACCAGGTCCTTGTACTTGGTGCCGATGACCACGTCCACGGTTTTCCCGGGACGCTTCGCGTCGTAGACATAGGTCAGGCCCTTGATGTGCCGCTGCACCGTCATGGCCTGGGCATAACCATCGGGCCCGGACCTCACCGCACCGACGACCTGGACGTTGGACAGCTGGGCGTTCCCCACCTCCCCCACAGTGAATCCGCGCTTCTTCAACTTGGTCGCGGTTGCCCCTGCCAGGCCGTAGATCTGGGTTGCATTCAGCACGTTGACCTTCATCTTGGCAGGGTCGACGTAGCTGAATTGCTTGGTGGGGCATACCTCGTTCACTGATGCGGGAGCCTCGGCTGCCGGTTTGGGTTCGAGCGCATCGATGACCAGGGTGCGCGTATTGACCATGTAGCCCAGGACCAGAGCGGCGGCAAGCAGCAGGACCACAAGCACCAGGATGACGCCGTGGCGGATGTGTCGGCGGCGCTTGATCCGGCTATCGGTGGTGAACTGGGGGCTCCCCAGCTCGTCCTCGGAGATGATGTGGTGGCCGTGCCAATCATTCGGATCCGTTTTGCGTGCCAATCTGTTGCCTAGTCTTCCAGCACGAGCACGCGGGCGTGCAATATCGAACGCTGGTGCAGGGCCGTGCGGACTGCCCGGTGCAACCCGTCTTCCAGATAGCGGGTACCTTTCCATTGCACGACGTGCGGGAACAGGTCGCCGAAGAACGTGGAATCCTCGGCGAGCAGCGCGGCAAGGTCCAGGGTGCTCTTGGTGGTCACCAGCTCATCCAAGCGAACCTGCATGGGCGCGACGGAGGCCCAGTCCTTGGGGGTCACGTAGCCGTGTTCCGGGTATGGGCGCGAATCGCCGACAGATTTGAAGATCACTTGACCAGCTTAGGAAACTTCTGACGCCTATTGGGGCGATTGGCAGATTTTTGTGCGAGTCGTGCTTCGACTACGCGACTTCGGGGTCCGCGTCAAGGGCCGCGACTCATGGATTCACAGTACGGAACGTGAAGTAACTTCCGCTGTCACAAACCGGTCTCCCGGGTGCATTCTTGAACCATGAGTACAGTTCTCACCACCGTTCCGGTCCTAGACATGTCTACCGCACGTCGCGCCGATGGCACTTTTGATGAAGACTTCATTACGGCATTGCGCGATGCAGCCCACCGCGTGGGCTTCTTCCAGATCACCGGCTTTGGCGCCGGCCCGGGAACGACGCAGAACTTGCTCCAGACCCTGGCCGACTTCTTCGCCCTGCCCGTTGAGCAGAAGCTGAAGCTGGACAATCGCACCTCGGCACAGTTCCGCGGTTACACCCGGCTCGGGGCCGAAATCACCCGAGGGCGTGCCGACTCGCGCGAACAAATTGACTACGGACCCGAACGCGAGGTCCTTTCCGATGTCCCGGCCGACGCCCCGTACCTGAACCTGCAGGGGCCGAACCAGTGGCCGGAGAATTTCCCGCAACTGGAATCGTCCGCCATGGACTGGGCACAGCTGATGAACAAGGTGGGTGCCGAACTGCTCTCGGCCCTGGCCGTGGGCCTGGGGTTGCCGGAGGAGTACTTCGAAGAGCCGTTCGCCCAGAGCCCCGCGTGGATGGGCAAGCTGGTGCACTACGTCAGTGGCGACATCGTTCCCGAGGCGGGCACCCAGGGCGTCGGTGCGCACGCCGACTATGGATTCATCACCCTGCTGCTGCAGGATGCGGTCGGAGGCCTGGAGGTAAAGCCCTATGGCCAGGACGAATGGATCTCCGTGGAGCCCATCGAAGGAGCCCTCGTGGTCAATATCGGAGAAATGCTCGAGGTCGCCACCAACGGCTACCTGATGGCCACGATTCACCGTGTCATCGCCCCGCCGGCCGGTGTGGACCGCTACTCGGTCCCCTTCTTCTACTCGCCGCGCCTGGATTCGGTCATCAGCACCGTGCCGCTCCCGGAGAAGCTTGCCGCCGATGCCCGCGGAGTCTCGGACGATCCGCACAACCCCATGTTGGCTTCCTATGGCGCCAACGTTCTCAAGGGCTGGCTCCGCGCCCACCCGCAAACTGCCAAGGCGCATTACCCCAACCTGGTGAAGTAGCGGGTCCGCCGACGGGGCGGGGTGAAGGTAGTCCGAAACGGTCCTATTTCACCCCTCCCCGTCGTCATATCGGTGCTGATCAGGCAATCAGTCACTAAGCTATGTCCATGAGCGCCGCACGAACGGGCCGCCAGCGCCAAGGAGGCATTTGGCTGTCGTCGATATTCCCCCGGATCATCACCAAGGGCGTGCCGTTTTCCCAGCTACCCGTGCGCCGCAAGGTCGGGTGGTCGCAGGCCCCCATGCTCATTGCCGTGGTCACCGCTTGCTTCTTGGCGCTCATCACTTCCCCGAAGGAGATCTTCGGGGACGGGCACTTTGTTGCGGGTGTGCTGCTGACGCTGCTGAACAGCGTCTTGGCCTGGACCATCCCGTGGAAGTCCATCGGTCCGGAACCGACCTATCTGGCCATTCCGGCGCTGGGACTGGTCTCGGCAGCCTTGATGGCAACTGGCGCCTACCCGTGGCTCAACGGGGTGTCCCTGCTGATTGCCTTCCCGATCTTCTGGTTTGCTTGGTCGGGATTTGTCCCGCGTTTGACGCTTTTGCTCTCGTTCCTGGTTCCGCTGACGACGACCTTGCTGCAATTGTGGCACTCGGGCACCCCCTTCTCCCTGGACACCATGGCCAAGCCGTTGTTGATCCCGCTGACTATTCTTGCCCTGGCCACCACCACCGTCATTGTCGAGCACAACTCCGCGCTGGCGGAACGGCAATTGCGCGCCACCCTGGCCACGAGTCGGCGCCAGACCCGACTGCTCAATGCTGTACTCAATGCCGCCAACGTCGGCGTTGTCGTAGTTGACCGCGACGGCCACGACCTGTTCATGAACGATGTCCAGCGCTTCCAGCATCGGCACGCCACCCCGCCTGGCAATCCCGACCCCGACGAGTCGCAGCTTTTGGTGCGCGCCGTGTCCAGCGCCTACGAGCCCGTACCGGAACTCTTGGACCCCAAGGACCGTCCCGTCATTCGTTCCATCCGCCAGGAGGAATTCACCGACGAGCTCTTTGCGCTTGGCCCGCTAAACGACGCCATGTACCTCTCGACCTCGGCCCGTTCCTTCTTTAACGAAGACGGAGAGTACGACGGCGCGGTGACCATGTTCAAGAACATCACCCCGCTCATCGAGGCTTCAAAGACGCGGGACCGCTTCCTCGCCAACGTGAGTCACGAATTGCGAACCCCGTTGACCTCCATCCTCGGCTACCTGGAATTGCTCGAGGACGATCCAAGGCTTAGCGACGACCAGCGGCAATCCGTTGATGTGCTGTCCCGAAATTCCGAGCGTATGCTGCACATGGTCAACGACCTGCTTACCGCGGCAGCTGGCCAGCACCAGGTCAATATTGCGACCATTGACCTCGGTGCGGTGATCCATGGACAAATCGAGTCCATGCGCCCGCGTGCCGCGACGGAAGGCCTCGAACTGGTCGAGGGGAATCTTTGCCATGAGCCCGTGCTGGGCGATGCGCTGCGATTGGGCCAGGTGGTGGACAACCTCGTCTCCAACGCCATCAAATATTCCGGGGCAGGAGGAACGGTCACCGTTGACATGAACTGCAACAGCAAGGAAATTTCGCTGCGGGTTGCCGACACCGGACGTGGCATGGCCGCCGAGGACTTGAAGAAACTCTTCACCCGGTTCTTCCGCACCGACGAGGCACGGCGCTCTGGGCTTCCGGGGGTGGGACTCGGGCTGGCGATCAGCAACGAGCTCGTCATGGCCCATGGCGGGCGGATCTCGGCAGAGAGCGAGCTGGGGAAAGGTACAACGATGACAGTCGTGCTGCCTCGCAAGGATGCGGACGGCAATTCGGCATCCTCGACCCGCAGGATTGGACTCCCGACGATACATCCGGAATCGCGGCACTGATCCGGTGCATTAACGCCAAAGTGTGGGTTCCCGACGCGCCGGAAACCCACACTTTGTCTGGTTCGTCATGTCCACTCACGCCCCCATGAAGCGAGTGAAGAACCCTGTCCTGGTAGCCGGGGACTCGATAACTTCCCCGTTGTCGGTGGAAACTGGTGGACCAAACCACCGCCTACCAAGGACTATTCCTTGTCGACATCAAGTTTCCACTCAATCGGCGACAATTTTGACGCACAGTATGCTCAAGATTCGGGGCATACCTTGAGGTTGTCTTGAGCATATTTGGGGTCGGATCGTGAGCTTCACCCGTCATGATAGGGAACATGGAGTTGCAGCCAATTTCCCCGGACGCCGTCGTGTGCGCGCAGACCCTGGGAAAACTATGCGCCGAGCTCGGCCCGGAGTCGGTCAACGAGTTCATCTCCCAGTTCAGGTCGCTGTGGCCTACGCGAATCGGTCGACTGAATAAGGCGATCGCGGACAATGACCGCGCCGCCGGCGAGGATTCGGCGCTTTCCCTGAAATCGGCGGCGACCATGGTCGGCGCGCACGATCTGGCCACGCTGGCAGTCCAGCTACAGGCGGCCTTCCGTACGGACAACCAGGCTCTGCAGGGCTCTCTCGTGGGCCGCATCGAGGGAGCCGGCAATGCCATCTTGGCCGAGTTGACCAAGCCAGGCTTCCCCGAGCATGCCTTGGATACGTACCGCCAGTCCGCCTAGCGCCCGATCACGGCTCGGTACCCAACACCGCGCACTGTTTCGATCCAGCGTGGCTCGTGGACGGAATCACCCAGTTTGCGACGCAGGTTTCCCACATGCACTTCCACCGACCGCTCATCCGCCGCCGAAACGAAAGTCCCGGCGTCGGAGTCCTCGTTGCGAAGTCGCCTGACCAGATCGGCCTTGGTGCGAATGTGGCCCTTGGCACCCAAGAGCAAATCTAGAAGAGTGAACTCCGTCGGGGTGACACTTAAGTTTTCACCGTCAACCTGGACCGAATACGTCGAAACGTTCATCACCAGCCCATTGAGGGTGCGCACAACTTCCGAGTCGGCCTCGGGGCCCTCACCGTCGCCAGACGGCATTTCGATCGGTCCCGTATCTTGAGGCGTCGCCTGGTGTGCGGTGCGGCGGCGCATGATCGCATCGACCCTGGCGCGAAGCTCACGGGGACGAAATGGTTTGGTGACATATTCGTCGGCACCGGATTCAAGCCCCAGGACGGTGTCAATCTCATCGGCCCTGGCGGTCAACATGAGGATGTGGGCATCCGAGATCATGCGAATGCGGCGTGCGGTTTCAAATCCGTCGATGTCGGGCAACCCGATATCCAAGGTCACCAGATCGGGCTCGTGGAAACCAACCATTTCCACGCCGGAAACTCCGGAGTCAGTGGAGTGCACGTCAAACCCGGATTGCTGCAGGACGACCTCGAGCAAACCCCGTATGTCTGCATCATCTTCCACGACCACTGCGGTACGGGCTCTAGTCACGACGGCTACCTCTCCAGCTGGGTCCAATCGGCGAATCCAGTGGTTCGCCAAGGGCATGTTCGTTAGTCTAACGATTTTCCGACTGAAAGGTGGCTTAAACGAAATCGGCCTTGACCAGATTTCTCAAGTCAAGACCGATTCCGTATCCGCGGAGGATGGGGGATTTGAACCCCCGAGGGCGTGAACCCAACACGCGTTCCAGGCGTGCGCCATAGGCCGCTAGGCGAATCCTCCAGCTTGCTCCAAAGAGCAGGTTCCAGCATAGCGGACATTTGCGACGGCAACTAATCGAGTCATGGTCGACCGCGCCATGCGACCGTTCCAGCGCCTGGCGCACCTTCCCCCACAGGCCTTGGCCGTGGGTGCCCATGAGTCACAGGCAGCCAAGGCCACCGCCCTGACATGACGCATCGGGGCTGTACTGGATTATGGGAAAGTTCGCGGCTCACCACGGCAATACGGGGCCCGAGGGCGGTGGCGTGCCACCGCCCGGGTCACGCTATTACACCGGATTGGACGGTGCCTGGACGGCATGCGTGGAAGGTTTCCTGGAGCGGAACCCCCTCATGACGGCCGTTACGAAGCTCACATCCGCCCAGTACCCTCGAAGCCCTGCCCAGGGCCTCGAACAGCTCCGTGAGATCAGCAGGATCCGGGCCATGCTCGACGGACTGGAGTCCACGCTTCTGGCAGATACCAGCGAGATGGTGCAGCGCGGAATGCCCACTCCTCTATCGGAGGAAAATCCCACGCTTTTTGACTACAAGCGCGAGATCGAAGAGCACGGTTTCCCTCTTTCCCGGGCGGACCAGGATCTGAATCGTTCCTCGTTCGTTGCCGAGGCCGCCATGGTCACCCGCACATCCGAACGCTCCACCTTCAACCGCCTGGCCACGGCGGAGGGCCTACGGTACGTGCACGAACATTCCCTTTTCGCCCTTTACACCGGCAGCATCACCTCACGCACTGCTGCCGCGCTCGTTAAGCAGACGCGCGGCATCCCGAGGGCAACTGCCCAACAAATTGAAGCCGGCCTACTGCCGACGGCGATCACTGCCTCCGACGCCTCAATGTCCCTGCGCATCAAGCGGGCACGAGAACGACTGCATCCGCAACCGGCCGCGGATCGCCGCACCAGGGCCGAAATGGGACGCTCGCTGATGTGGTGGCCAGAAGATGACGGAATGGCGGTTCTGCAGGCCTACCTGCCGGCAGAGGACGTGTTGTCCATTTTCAACACCGTAACCACCCACGCCAACCTGCTGCTTTCAAGCGAACAGGAGCGGCCACTGGGCCAGCTGAGGGCCGATGTGTTCCGGGATTCGTTGCTCGATGGCTGGCCCGGACAAGCCAAGAGGAAGCCCTCGCTCTTTGTGGGTCTGACGATTCCCGCGCTGGAGTTGCTGACCAACCCAGAACGAGGCATCGCCAATTTGGAGGGATACGGCCCGATTCCCTTGGGCGTCGCGTTGCGCCTTGCGGCCAACGCGCCATCCCTCAAACCCATCCTCACCGACCCCTGGACAGGTTCGATCCTGGATTTGGGCCGCAAGCGCTACAAGCCCTCGAAGGCGTTGCGGGATTTCCTGCGGGTCCGCGACGAGCATTGCCGCTTTCCCGGCTGCCGTAGGGCGCCGGAGACTTCGGAATTCGACCACATCGACGATTGGGCGACCGGCGGAACAACCTCGGTGCAGAACGCTCAGCTGTTGTGCAAGCGGCACCAGATCTACAAGCATGTGCTGGGCTGGCAGGCGGTCCATCTGGGCAACGGATCGCTGCAATGGCGCACTCCCCACGGAGTGACACACCTGGAACTGCCCGACGGCCTGCTCTTCCCGCGCGCACTGGGCCCCGAACCTCCACCTGTCCAACTGATGCTGCCCGGAACCACGATCGACGCGCAGAGCAAGCGGTTGTTGGGCTGGGATGAGACCGAGGACATCCCGGGGTTTCCAGACAACTCCCCGGAGCCGTGATCTGATCCGGCGGGCGACCCGGGGAGCGCGGATTTCGGGCCAAGGCCCTCCCTCGGGTAGACTACTTGTCGGCCCCTCATGTGGTGTCATCCTGTTGAACTCCCCCAGGACCGGAAGGTAGCAAGGGTAGATGGGCTCTGGCAGGTGCATGAGGGGTCTTTACTATTTGCCCGGGGATCGTTGACCCATTCACCTCGAATCCGGGAGTCGAAAGGGAGTTGTCGATGGGTGCCGGACGCTTCGCCCCCAGTCCCTCGGGGGATCTGCATCTGGGCAATCTGCGCACGGCGATCCTGGCATGGCTCTTTGCCCGGTCCACCGAACGAAAGTTCCTCATGCGCGTGGAAGACCTTGACCGCGCACGCGCCGGAGCCGAAGCCCGGCAACTTTCCGACCTTGCGGCCATGGGTCTCTCATGGGACGGAGAGGTCGTGAGGCAAAGCGAGCGATCCGATCTGTATGCAGCCGCACTTGACGGCCTTCGGGACCGTGGCTTGCTCTATGAATGTTTCTGCACCCGGCGCGACATCGCCGATGCCCCCAGCGCACCGCATGCCGCTCCGGGAACCTATCCGGGAACCTGCCGCGATCTCACCGAGGCCGAACGTGCCGCGAAGCGCGAGCTGCGCCCGGCGGCACTGCGGCTGCGCACCGAGGTGGATTCCTTCACCGTCACCGACGAACTCCACGGCGCCTACACCGGGGTCGTGGATGACTTTGTGGTGCTGCGCAACGACGGGGTTCCCGCCTACAACCTGGCGGTGGTGGTCGACGACGGAATCCAGGGCATCGACCAGGTGGTCCGCGGCGACGACCTGCTCTCTTCGGCTCCGCGGCAGGCGTATCTGGCAAAACTGCTCGGTTACGGGATTCCCGCTTATGCCCATGTGCCCTTGGCCCTGAATTCGGAAGGCAAGCGCCTTGCCAAACGGGACGGTGCGGTCACGCTGGCCCAATTGGCGGCCGAGGGAATCGACGCCGATGCGGCCCGCGCGGTGATCCTGGCCTCGTTGGGTCTCCCGACGTCGTCGATCTACGCGGCCCTGGCGGCCTTTAGGCCGGCCTCGCTGCCCACCGACCCGTGGGTCTTCACAAGAAGTCCGGATGCACGCGGCACCGGAAAACCGATAGGGTGGCCCTCGTGAGTACAGCTCTTTACCGTCGCTACCGTCCAGACAATTTTGCGGACGTGATCGGGCAGGAACATGTCACCACACCGCTGATGACGGCCCTGGAAAAAAACCGGGTCAACCATGCCTATCTCTTCTCGGGTCCGCGCGGCTGTGGCAAGACCACGTCCGCCCGCATCCTTGCCCGCTGCCTGAATTGTGCCCAGGGCCCGACGCCAACCCCGTGCGGCACCTGCCCCAGCTGCATCGAGCTGGCCAGCGGCGGCCCGGGTTCCCTTGATGTGATCGAGATCGACGCTGCGTCCCACGGCGGCGTCGACGACGCCCGCGACCTGCGCGAACGCGCGACTTTCGCCCCGGTGCGCGATCGCTACAAGATCTTCATCATCGACGAGGCCCACATGGTCACCTCGGCCGGTTTCAATGCCCTGCTGAAGATCGTCGAAGAACCGCCGGAGCACATCAAGTTCATCTTCGCGACGACCGAGCCGGACAAGGTCATCGGCACGATCCGCTCGCGCACCCACCACTACCCCTTCCGGCTGGTTCCGCCCGAGCCGCTGATCAAGTACCTCGAGTACCTTTGCACCGCCGAAGGCGTCACGGTGGCCCCAGGTGTGCTGTCCTTGGTCATCCGCGCCGGCGGCGGTTCCGTGCGTGATTCGCTGTCCGTGCTGGACCAGCTGATCGCCGGAGCCGGACCGGACGGGCTGGACTACGAGCTGGCGGTTTCGCTGCTGGGCTACACCCACGCTTCGCTGCTTGACGACGTGGTCGATGCCCTGGGCGCCGGCGACGCCGCGACGGTGTTTGGCGCCGTCGACCGCGTGGTGCAGACCGGACACGACCCGCGGAGATTCGTCGAGGACCTGCTCGAGCGTTTCCGCGACCTGATCATCGTGCGCGCGGTGCCCGAAAACGCCTCCCAGATCATTCGCGGCCTGCCCGAGGACCAGCTCCAGCGCATGCACGCCCAGGCAGCGGGACTTGGCCAAGCCGAACTCAGCCGCTGGGCCGATGTCACCAATGCCGGGCTGACCGAGATGACGGGAGCGACGTCGCCGCGCCTGCACCTCGAGCTGCTCTGCGCCCGCTTGCTGCTTCCAGCATCCGACGCCACCGAGCGCGGTTTCAATGCGCGTATGGACCGGGTCGAGCGCCGTTTGGCGTACGCCGGCGACGATCTTCCCCCGGCGCCGTCCGGCGATGGAGCCTATGCGCACGCCGACGGTTCGGCAGGGTCTTCCGGAGCCTCCGGCTACGAGGCCGAGAACTCCGGCGCCGGTGCTGCAGCGGTCCGCGAGGCACTGCGTGCCGCCCGCGCCCAGAAGGAAGGCGGGGCACCCGATGCGCCGTCGGCTTCCGAAGCCGTTCCTGCCCCTCCAGCGCTGCAGGAACCGACGGTCCAACCGGCTTCCGAGCCTGCACTGGAATCGGCCCACCAGCCGGCACCGGCCGAACCCGGAACTGCAACCACTTCCGCACCGGCGGCTCCAACACCGTCGGTTCCCACCGAGGAAGCTCCCCCGGTGGAGGATTCCACCGGGCACTCCCCCGATTGGGGCGGCACGTGGGGACCCGTTCCCGACGCCCCCGCCAACCCGGTGACCGAGCCGGTGTCGCCCGCCCAGGGCACCCCGGTTCAACCTCCGGCAAACGTCCCGCCGTTCAGCATCCTGCCCGACCGCGCCCCCGAGACCGAGGGTGAAGGCCAGTCCGGCGCCCCGGCAGCGGAGCCCGCGCCGATCCAACAGAATCAGGCCATGGCCGACTTCGCGAAGAAGGTCAAGGAAGAGCAGGCAGCCAAGGATCGTGCCGCCGCCGAGCAGGCAGCGGCCCAACGCGCTGCCCAGGAAAAGGCGGCAGCCGAACAACGCGCCGCCCAGGAACGAGCGGCACAGGAACGGGCAGCGGCCGAGCAACGCGCCGCGCAGCAACAGCAACAGCAACAGCAACAGCAACAGCAACAGCAACAGCAACAGCAACAGCATGCGCCATCCCAGGCTCACCAGGCCCAGCGATCCGAAGCGCCGCAACAGAACCAGGCCCCACAGCAACCGCAGCAGCAACGGCCGCCGCAGTCGCCTGCACCCCAGCGGCAGCCAGCCCCCCAGCAACAACGTCACGCTCCACAGCAAGGCCAGGCCCCGCAACAAGGCCAGGCCCCGGCGGGAACCTCCGGCGGCACGGGATCGGTTGAGATGTTCCGCCGGGCATGGCCCGACATCCTGGAAGAACTCAAGAGCAACAAGAAGTTCGTCTGGATGATGGTGGCGCCCAACGCCTCAGTGACCGGCTTTGACGGCCGCACGTTGACCGTCAGCTTTGCGCACACCGGCGCGCTGACCGCGTTCACCGCGCGGCAGGAAAACGTCGCGATCCTGGGACAGAGCGTCAACAAGGTGCTCGGCGTGAACGTTGAGTTGGCCATCGCAGCGGGAGGGTCCGCACCGGCGGGTGGTTCTGGCCCAAAAGTTGATCGCCGGCCCGAGCCGGCGGTGACCAAAGGTCCAGCTGATTCCGCACCACAGCAGCACACCGCCCCGGCACCCTCCAGTGCGCCCGCTCCCGGCCAACCCGGACGCGGCACCGCCCCTATTCCGACGACCGTGCAGGATTCAGCGCCCACTGTCTCCCAGCCCGCTGCTCCCCGGCCGGCTGTCGAGCCTGTCCAGCCAGTCGAGCCTGTCCGGTCTGCCCAGCCGCAGGCGGCACCCGCGGCGCCCCGGCCGGTTGTCCAGCAGGAAGCCCCACGGCAGGCCGTCGAGCCCGTGCGCCCGGCTTCTGCTACCGAGCAACCCGTCCAGGTCGCGGCGCCGTCCCCGTCTGCGTCGTTGTCCGACGAGGATCCGGGCTTCGGACCGGAACCCACCTGGGACTCGGAACCATGGGACGATGGCGGCGGAGACTGGGATGCCTCCTCCGTTCCGGTGCCCGATTGGGAAGCGGACCTCGGCTCCGCCTCGGCGGAACCTGCCCTCGACACCGGCACTGCTGCACCCTTACACGGTGCCGGCGAAAGCTCGCGGCCGGCCGCGCCTGCCCCCGTCCCCGCCCCTGCCGCGCCCAAGGGCTACGTGGCTCCGGCGCCGTCGTTGGGTGATGCGGATCGTCCGGTGGCACCTCCCCCAGGCGCATCGGCAGCAACCTGGGGCATGCCGGTTGCGGTTCCCTCGGTTGCCTCCTCCGGGGAACCCGGCGCACCTGCAGCTTCCGCCCCGGTCGCCAACGGCGGAAAGCTCAGCCGCTACCAGCGGCTGATGAACCGCGCCGCGGGGATCGCCGACTCCGCCCCGGCACCCGCACACGCCCGCATCACCACGGATCCGGCCGCAGGCGCATGGGGAAACCCCGACGATGCCCCTGACTTCGCCCGCCCGAGACCCACCGCACCTGTTGAAGACACACGCCCCCCGGCACCTGTTGCACCCGTAGAATTGGATGAGTCGGAGTTCGTCCCCAGCGACGACGACATCGCCATCGAGGATTCCTCGCTGATCGGGGTCCCCGCCATCGAGCGAATCCTCAACGGCCGTGTCATTGAGGAACGGGACGCCGCCGGCAACGTGATCGAGCGACCCAACCGGCCCCGCTGATCCGTTCGGACCCCGGTCTGAAGACCGGAACCGGCACGGTGAAGCGTCGCCGCGAACGTGTAGTGTCTGCTGCACGGAACCGTAATTCCCAGGAACAGCAAGATTAGGCAGTGTGAAACCAAGTGTACGAAGGCGCAGTCCAGGAACTGATTGACGAGTTGGGTAGGCTTCCGGGCATCGGCCCCAAGTCCGCCCAGCGCATTGCCTTCCACATCCTCGAGGCGGACCCGGAGGATATGAAGCGCCTGGCCCAGTCCATCTCCGTGGTCAAGGAACGGGTGAAGTTCTGCACCCTCTGCTTCAACGTCTCCGAGTCGGAGACCTGCTCGATCTGCCGGGACGAGCGCCGCGGCGATGACATCATCTGCGTCGTCGAGGAGTCCAAGGACGTCATCGCCATCGAGCGCTCGCGCGCCTTCACCGGCAAGTACCACGTGCTGGGCGGTGCCATCAACCCGATCAACGGGATCGGACCCGAGCAACTGCACATCCGCGAGCTGATCGCCCGGCTGGGCGACGAGCGCATCACCGAGATCATCCTGGCCACCGACCCCAACCTGGAGGGCGAGGCGACGGCCACCTACCTGGTGCGCACGCTGCGCCCGCTGGGCATCAAGATCAGCCGACTGGCCTCCGGGCTGCCGGTGGGCGGGGACCTCGAGTACGCCGACGAGGTCACCCTCGCCCGCGCCATCGAAGGCCGCCGCAACACCGCGCCGGCGGCCCCCGCCGCACCCCTGGTCCGTACCCCGCTGCCGACCCAGGAACCGGTTTCCGCCTCCTGATCCGGCCGGCGGGGTGCCCCCGCCTAGCCGCGCAGGCGCTCCATCTTCGGATCGAAGAGCGGATCTGCCGCCACCGTGGCGGGAATCCGGCGGCCGAAGTACTCGATCTCCACCTGGTCCCCCTCCACCGTTGAGGCCGGGAGCCAGGCGTAGGCCAGCGGCGTGCCCACGGTGTAGCCGTAGGCAGCAGACGTGACATACCCGGCCGCGGCACCATCGAGGTACACCGGTTCCTTGCCCAGCACGATCGACGTCCCGTCGTTGACCGTCAGGCAGCGCAGCGCCCGCGCGGAGGGCTCGTTGCGCAGCACATCCACCGCGTCGGCCCCCACAAACCCCGTCTTGCCCTTGGCGATGGAGAACCCCAGGCCGGATTCGAACGGGTGGTGCTCGGGTGTCACATCGGTGCCCCAGAGCCTGTAGCCCTTCTCCAGGCGCATGGAGTTGAACGCCCCGCGCCCGGCGGCGATGATCCCGTGTTCGGCCCCTGCCTCAAAGAGCACGTCCCAGAGCCGCTGCCCGGTCTCGGCACTCGCGTAGAGTTCCCAGCCAAGCTCCCCCACGTAGGACAGGCGCATCGCGGTGACCCGGATCCCGCCGATGACCACCTCGGCACTGCGGAAGTACTTCAGTGATTCGTTGGAGAAGTCGTCATCGCTGACCTTGGCCATGACCTCGCGGGCCAGCGGCCCCCACAGCCCGATGCAGCAGGTGGCTCCGGTGATGTCCGCGACGTGGGCCCATGCCGCCGGGTCCGCGGCTGCCTGCCGCCGCGCCTCCACGGTGAAGTAGTCGAAGTCGATGTTCGAGTTCACGCCGAGCTGGAAGCGTTCCTCCCCCAGCCGCGCGATGGTCACGTCCGAGCGGATCCCGCCGTCGGCGTTCAGCAGCAGGCAGTAGGTGACGGCCCCGGGCTTCTTGGCGATGTTGCCGGTGCTCAACCGCTGCAGCAGCTCCAGGGCCCCGGGGCCGGTGATCTCCAGGCGCTTGAGCGGTGTCATGTCGTACATTGCCACGGCGGTACGGGTCGTGTAGGCCTCGGCCGCAGAGATCTCCGAGTGGAACTGGTTCGACCACGCGTCGCGCTCGGGACCCCGCCACGCCTCGGGCAGGGTATCCACCAGGTGCCGGTTCGCCTCGAACCAGTGCGGACGCTCCCAGCCCGCGGATTCCAGGTAGAAGGCGCCGAGTTCGTCCTGGCGGGCGCGGAACGGGCTCGAGCGCAGGTCGCGCGGGGAGGTGCGCGGCTCCAGCGGGTGGCGGATGTCGTAGATCTCCACGAAGTTCTGCTGGGAGGTCTCGCTGACGTATTCCTTGGTGGTTTGCAGTGCCTCGAAGCGGGTCACCTCGCCCTCGTGCAGGGAGATGGAGGACTGCCCGTCGATGAGCAGCTCGGCCACGGCCCGGGCGATACCGGCCGAGTGCGTTACCCACACGGCCTCGGCAAGGTAGAAGCCTTCCAGCTCCGGTGCGGCGCCCACCAGCGGGCCTCCGTCCGGGGTGAAGGAGAAGATCCCGTTGAAGCCGTCGTCGATCGACCTGTCGCCCAGGGCCGGCAGCAGCACCTTCGAATCCTCCCAGGAGTCCAGGAAGTCCTCCTCGGTGAAGTCCAGCCGCGACGGCATCTCGTGTTCGGACATGCGGTCGGCAGGCACCTTCGCCAAGGTGTGAAGCTCCACCGGCATCGGGCGGTGTGCGTAGGAGCCGATGCCGATCTTCTCCCCGTGCTCGCGGTAGTACAGGTCCTTGTCCTGGTGGCGCAGGATCGGAAGCTTCGCCCCGTTGGGGCCCTCGTTGCGCCCGGCAAGCTCGGGCAGCGCGTCGGTGGTGACGTATTGGTGGGCCAGCGGCAGCAGCGGCACGTCCATCCCGATCATCTTCCCGATTGCCGGACCCCAGAACCCGGCGCAGGAGACCACGATGTCGGCCTCGATGACCTCGTCCTCCCCGATCCGCACCCCGGTGACCTTGCCGCCGTCCTGCTCGATCCCGGTGACCGTCGTGTCCCCCAGGAATCGCACCCCGGCCGCGGTGGACTTCTCGATGAGCAGCTGCACCGCCCGCGCCGCTGAAGCCAACCCGTCGGAGGGAACCAGGAAGCCCCCAAGCACCACCTCCTGTTCCAGCAGCGGGTAGAGCTTCTTGCATTCGGCGGGGTCGATCAGCCGCGATTCGAGCCCCCATGAGGTGGCGAAACCGTGCCGGCGCTTGAGCTCTTCCAGGCGTTCGGGGGTGGTGGCGATTTCCAGCCCGCCGACCTGGTTGAAGCAGGAGGTGCCGTCCTTTTGCAGGGAGAGCAGCTTGGCGACGGTGTAGCTGGCGAACTCCGTCATCGATTTCGAGGCGTTGGTCTGGAAGACCAATCCCGGGGCGTGGGAGGTGGATCCGCCGGCCAGGTGCAGGGGTCCCTGCTCGATGACGGTGGTGTTTCTCCAGCCGCGGACGGCCAGCTCGTCGGCCAGGTTCGCGCCGACGATGCCGGCCCCGATGATGACGACGCGGGGTGCTTGGTTCATGGAAATGCTCCTTTTCGGGGATGCTTAGCGAAAGACGACGGTGCGGGTGTTGTTCAGCAGGATGCGGTGCTGGCAATGCCAGGTGATGGCGCGGGCCAGGGCCTGGGCCTCGGCATCGCGCCCGATTCGCGCCAGTGCGTCGGCGTCCGGGACGTGGTCCACCCGGAACACCTCCTGTTCGATGATCGGGCCTTCGTCGAGGGACTCGGTGACGTAGTGCGCGGTGGCCCCCACCATTTTCACGCCGCGTTCATAGGCCTGGTGGTAGGGCTTGGCGCCCTTGAACCCGGGCAGGAACGAGTGGTGGATGTTGATGGCCCGTCCGTGCAGTGCCCGGGTCAGCTCGTTGGAGAGCACCTGCATGTAGCGGGCCAGCACCACGACGTCGGCCCGGTGGTCGGCGATGACCTCCTGGAGCCGCGCCTCTGCGGCGGGCTTGGTCGCGGCGGTGACCGGGATGTGGATGAACGGCAGCCCGGCGGCCTCGGCCATGGGGCGCAGGTCCTCGTGGTTGGAGACGACGCCGACCAGTTCGGCGCCGAGGGTTCCGGTGCGCCAGCGGTAGATCAGGTCGTTGAGGCAGTGCCCGAACTTCGAGACCATGACCAGCACCCGCTGGGCGCGCCCGTCGTGGAAGGCGAAGTCCATGCCGAACTCACCCGCCAGCCGTCCGAACGCGGTTTCCAGTTCCTCGGCGGTGTCATCCGGGTTCCCGCCGGCGAGTGCCGTGCGCAGGAAGAGCCGGCCGCCGACGTGGTCGTCGAATTGCTGGTGCTCGGCGATGTCGAACCCGCGGTCGTCGAGGAACCCTGTCACTGCCCGCACGATGCCGGGCTTGTCGGGGCAGGAAAGGGTCAGGACGAAGCGGATGCTGCGCGGGTGCGTGGCATCCCGGGTCACTGCCGTCTCGTGGATCATGGTGCTCACGTTTGCTCCCTTGGCTCGTTGAAAGGTGGTTTGGTTGTGGCTGGATATTGGTGTGTGGATTGCGGACGTTCTCATGCGCCGTCGGCGCCGCGGCCGGGGCAGCGGTCTTCGGCGTCGCAGGCCTCGGTGCAGTCGTGTTTGGTGACCAGTTCGAAGGGCACTCCGCCGTGTTCGTCCACGCCGCTGCGGATGGCCCGTTCGACCACCGAGTCGGCCAGTTTCCTGCGAAGTGCCAGCGGATCGCGGCGCAGGTCCTTGACCAGGGCGATGCACAAGATGAACATGACGGCGGCGAACGGCAGAGCGGAGACGATGGTGATGTTTTTCAGCCCGTTCAGCGCCTGCCCGGGATTCTCCCCGCCGGCCAGCAACATGATGGCGGCAACCGCCCCGGTGAGCACTCCCCAGAACACGATGACGCCCCTGGAGGGTTCCAGGCGCCCATTGGTGCTCAGCGAGCCCATCACGATCGAGGCGGAGTCTGCGCCGGTGACGAAGAAGATGCCGATCAACACCATGGCCAGGATGGCAATGGCCAAGGTGACCCCGGGGCTGGCGCCCAGGTGCTGGATCAAGTCGAACATGGCGCCCTCGAAGTCGATGGAGGGTTCCCCGTCGACCATGCTCACCATCGAATCCGACGCCCCGTTGGAAGCTTCGGACTTGAGCTGGACGTCGAAGGCGGCGCCGCCGAAGATCGAGAACCAGATAACGGAGACCAGCGACGGGACCAGCAGCACCCCGGTGACGAACTGGCGGATGGTGCGTCCGCGGCTGATCCGGGCAATGAACATGCCCACGAACGGCGCCCAGGACACCCACCAAGCCCAATAGAAGATGGTCCAGCTCGACATCCACGCCCGCACCGACTCGTCACCGGCGGACTCGGTGCGCGAGGCCATCGAGGGCAGGTCCCGGACGAAGTCGCCGATGGCCGAGGGGATCAGGTTGAGGATCAGCAGCGTGGGACCCAACACGAACACGAGCACCGCCAGCAACAGGGCCAGGACCATGTTGATGTTGGAGAGCCACTGGATGCCCCGGGAGATCCCCGAGACCGCGGAAAGCACGAAGCAGACGGTCAGTACCGTGATGACCCCAACCAGCACCGGCGAGGCGACCTTGCCGACCCAGCCGTTGAATTCGATGCCGCTGGCGATCTGCATGGCGCCGAGCCCCAGCGAGGCGGCGGTGCCGAAGAGCGTGGCGAAGATGGCCAGGATGTTCACGATCTTGCCGGCTGGCCCTTCGACCCGCGGGCCGAAGAGGGAAGTGAAGGCCGAAGAGATCAATTGCCGGCGACCCAGCCGGAATGTCGAGTAGGCCATTGCGATGCCGACCACCGCGAACATGGCCCAGGGGTGGATGCTCCAGTGGAAGATCGACGTGGCCATGGCCGTCTGGATGGCCTCGGGCGTACTCCCGTCAACCGTTCCCGGTGGCGGGGAAACGTAGTGGTAGAGCGGTTCGGCCACCCCGTAGAAAACGAGGCCGATTCCCATGCCGGCGCTGAACATCATCGAGATCCAGGAGACAGTGCGGAACTCCGGCTTTTCCCCGTCACGCCCCAGCGGGATGTTGCCGAACCGGCCCAGAGCCAGCCAGAGCACGAAGATCACGAAGAACGAGGCCAGCGAAACAAAAAACCAGCCGGTGTTCTCGGTGACCCAGGACAGTGCAGCGTTCGAGGCCGCCGAGAGCGAGGCGGTTTTGACCAGGCCCCAGATGACGAAGGCCAGCGCGAAGGCCCCGGCGACCCCAAAAGTGACCTTGTCCAGTCCCTCGGGCAGGCGCGGAATCATCCGTGTGGCCTTGCGCTCCGATTCGCCGTCCCTGAGCTCCTGCAGGATGGCGGTGTCAACTGGTGGTGCGGAACCCGCGACCGGATCCTCGACCACGTACTCCTCGGGCACGTCCGGTTCTTCGGACATGGTCTCGTCGGTGTTCACTGCCATGGGTGTTTTCCTTTGCCTGGTGAATGCGAACGTGTCTTTGGTCCGTGGACCGGGGCGGGTCACCCGCCGAGAGGACCGCTATCCGGCGGGGTTGCAGTCCTGGAAATCGGGGCATCGGAGTGACTTCGTCGCCCGTGGTGGAGCTTTGCAAGACCGTTGCGTTGTGGATGCGAGCCTGCAACTGGGTGGACAGGAGCCTCCTGCGTTCAGGTGTCGTGGCTGGCGAGTAGCCCACCGCCGTCGATAGGCATTGCGGCTTTCAGGGCCGGCGTGTCCAGATAAGGGGCGCCGCCCCGGGACAACCGATTCGATGGACAGGCTTCGTGCATCGCGCATCGACTTCCTTTCGGCGGTTTCGTTCGGTGGTTCGGCGGCGATTCAGTCTCGCTATGATCAACAGCCTTCGCCCTGTGCAACAACTGTGGCGCACGCCACAGAAGGATGTCAAGAGGTTTAGGCCTTTTCCCTTCCATCCCTCCCGGCTCTGGGGCCACCCTGCTTCGTGCCGCGCCGAAAGCGCCCCCTTGTCGTGGAACCTCGCCTAGGCGACGCATTTGCGTAACAGTAGGAGAGTTGCGCCCACAGATGCCTGATGTTTATTACGCAATTGGGAAACAGAGGTACCAGTACAAATCGAAGCGACTTCCCGAATGCGGCAGAGTCAGGGGTCAGCCAGCCGGGCGATGATCATCTGCGGCCATTCGCAGGACCACTGCGGTCGCATCTCCGCCGTACGGGAATCTCCGCCGGGCAAGATCACGGAGTCCAATTTCCCGGGTAAGGAAAGATCGGGAACCCTGGCGCCGCATGAGGGCAGGGCAGGGCGGCCGTCCCTCCAGGACGACATCATGACATCTTCCGGGATTCGCCCGGGAGACTTGGTGCGAGCGAGGACCCGGGCATCACAAACTACGGTTGATGACCTTGGTATCGGCCACGACGCGATGGCCAATGTGGAAGGTCCTCGTCGGTCATGCAGCCCGGCACGTCGTCAGCAGCGAACGGAGTGCGCCGACATCATCGACGGGCGAGCCTCAGCCGGCGGTGTAGCCAGCGGTGTAGCCAAGCGACGCGCTGACCTGCAGCCCTGCCTGTTTGAGTCCCTCCAGCAGACCGGGCTCCATTTCGGGGGCGAAGCGGAAGGCAGGGCCCGAGATGCTGATGGCCCCGACGACCACGCCAAGGTGGTTGCGCACTGGCGCCGCATAGGAATTGATGCCCATCTCGAACTCCTCGAGTGCCTGGGCGTAACCGTCCTTCACGACCTGGAGCAGTTCTTTTTCCAGAGCCGTCCGGGTCCGAATGGTTTTGGCGGTCCGCTGAGGAAGCTTGGTGGCTTTCAGGATCCGCCCCCGTTCATCGGAGCTGAGGGCCGCCAACAGGACCTTGCCGCTGGAGGTCGCATGCAGGGGGGTGAGGCTGCCGAGCCAGTCGTATGTCGCCAGGGTCGAAGGGCCCATGGCCTGGTCCACGTTCACCGCGTATTCCTCGCGCAGCACAGCAAGGTTGACGGTCTCTTTGTACTGCTCGGCCAGGGCCTCAAGGACCGGGCGGGCCAGGGCCACCAGTGAAAGCCGGCCTGGAATGGTGCTGGCCAGCTTCAGGATGCCGAATCCCAGCTCGTATTTTCCCCGGTTGGTATTCTGCTGCACCATGCCGCGGGCCAGAAGAGAGCCCAAGAGCCTGGAGGCCGTCGACTTGTGGATCTGCAGTTCTTCGGCAACTTCGCCGACCCCGGCGCTTCCGTCCCGGCCGAGGATTTCCAGGATGGCCAGGGCGCGGTCCACCGATTGGACGCCGCCGTGCACGGCATCGTCGTCGTCCATTTCCGGGCGGTGGGGTTCATCGACTGCCAAGGGCCTGCCGTCCTTTGCGTTCATCTTCATACTGGGTCGCTTTCGTCCAGCTTATGCGCTGGCCCCGGCAAGGTGCGTGCCATCGCCCCGGCGCCCAGCGACTAGGCGGGCTGGAGGCACCGGCGGCGAGCCAGCAAAGCCGGCTTGGCAAGCCGCTCAAATCACGCTTTCGTCCAATCCGTTACCAAATGGCCCCCTCGCCGCGTAGGGCCACCCCGCCTTCCATGCGAGGTGACCTCGCCGACACCAAACCGAGCAAATAGACCAGCCAAACCGCCCTTTATGACCTAGATCGGTCACGCATTGGCGTTCCGGTGCATCACAATGGCTAATATGGGTTTGGGCCAATTATTGCCGCGCCCTTTGAAGTCCCACCTGTTCCCGTCCCATGGAGTGTGCTGACGCATGAGCCTGATTGTCCAGAAATTCGGCGGATCTTCCGTTTCAGATGCCGAAGGCATCAAACGTGTTGCCCGTCGGATTATTGACACCAAGTCCGCCGGCCACGATGTCGTCGTGGTGGTTTCCGCCATGGGCGACACCACCGATGAACTGCTCGACCTCGCCGAACAACTGACCGAAGATGCCCCCGCCCGCGAGATGGACATGCTCCTGTCCGCAGGCGAACGCATCTCCATGGCCCTGCTGGCCATGGCCATCGACGGCCTAGGGGCCAAGGCGGCTTCCTTCACCGGCTCACAGGCCGGCATGATGACCGATGCCATCCACGGCAAGGCACGCATCATTGAGGTTTCGCCGCAGCGCGTGCGCCGCGCCATCGATCGCGGCTACGTCGCCATCGTCGCCGGGTTCCAGGGCATGAGCAAGGAATCCAACGACATCACAACCATGGGTCGCGGCGGTTCGGACACCACCGCGGTGGCGCTTGCCGCCGCACTGGGTGCCGATGTCTGTGAGATCTACACCGATGTCGATGGCATCTACACCGCCGATCCCCGCGTGGTTCCGGCGGCCCGCAAGATCGACACCATTTCCAGCGAGGAAATGCTGGAGATGGCCGCCTCCGGCGCCAAAATCCTTCACCTGCGTTGCGTTGAATATGCGCGTCGTTTCGGGGTTCCGCTTCACGTGCGGTCCTCGTTCAGCACCAATGAGGGAACCTGGGTTATGCCCAGCCCCGATGACCAGATCAAGATTCAAGAGGGAGAACCCTTGGAACAGCCCATCATTTCCGGTGTCGCCCACGACCGCTCCGAAGCCAAGGTCACGATTGTTGGCGTGCCCGACATCCCTGGCAAGGCCGCACAGATTTTCCGCGTCATTGCCGGCGCCCACGCCAACATCGACATGATCGTCCAGAACTTCTCGACTTCAGGGTCGGGCCGCACAGATATCTCCTTTACGCTTCCCATGGTCGATGGCAAGCAAGTCAAGGAGGCACTGCGATCCGCCCAGGGGGAAATCGGCTTCGAGGACATCTCCTACAACGAAAACGTTGGCAAGCTTTCGCTCATCGGTGCAGGCATGCGTTCGAACCCGGGCGTTTCCTTCACGTTCTTCGAGGCCCTGCACCAGGCAGGCGTGAACGTGGACATGATTTCCACCTCGGAAATCCGAATCTCCATCGTCACCGACGCCAACAAGCTCGATGCCGCAGTGCGAGCCATCCACGCGGCATTCGATCTGGATGCCGAGGACGAGGCAACCGTCTACGGCGGCACCGGCCGCTAAGGTAAATACTCCCTTTAACGCCACGCGGTCCGTGGCACCGGGGCACGCCAAGGGGCGCGCCTTCGGTGCTGCGGACCGTTTTTGGTGGTGGGCGTGGTGCGGCGGCGGAACCCTGCGGTATTCAGGCGGGGGTGCCGGGCAGGGCAGGTGCCGTGGAGGTGTATTGGGCCCCGGTGGGGGTGGTGATCAGGATGGTGTGCCGCCCGCCGGCGTCCAGCACTTGTTCTTCCCAGCCGTCCTGTTCCTTGGTCTGGTTGCAGGCGGCGCATCGACCGGCGCTGTTGGCTTCGCTGGTCGGTCCGCCGCGGCTGTGTTGGACCACGTGGTCGAAGTGCTTGATCGGTGCGTTGCAGTAGGGTGTGCGGCAGTACTGGTCGCGGATGCGGATCAGGTCCTTGAGCGCCTTGGGAAATTGGCGGGAGCGTGAGTCCATGCCCACCAGGGCCCCGGTGTCGGGGTGGGTGTAGAGCCGTTTCAGGGCCACCTGGGCGCGGCGGCGTTCCCGGTCCTGCGGTTCGCGTCCGCCGACCAGGTTCCTGGCCCAGGTGGAGGGGACAGTGCCGTAGCCTTCCAGGAACGCCGGTTCGCTGCCGCCCTGGAGCAAGGTCCGGTCGGACATCGCCAGGTACAGCATGAGCTGGGTGCCTTCGGCGGTTGACCTGCCGGTGATCCGGTCCACCGCGACGTCGACCATGATCTGGGCCCGTGTCCGGGTGTCCCCTGCCGCCTTGAGCCTGTCCACTTCGAGGGTGAGGGCTTGGCGGATCGCCAGCCCGTCCTCGACAGAGAGCATCCCGGCGACCTGCATCATCGCGTCCCGGGCCGGGGACACCGCGAGGTACCGGCAGGACTTGGCCTCTTCCAGGCGCGTCAGCGCGTCGGAGCTGTCGTATGCGTAGGCGAGCCGGCGGACCCGGTCAACGACGGCACGCACGCACAGGCCCTTGAGCCCTTCCGGATCGCGCAGCAGGGCGGCATCGATCTCGCCGCGCTGCGCCGAGGGCAGGTTCGCGGTTTCGCGGTCGATGGTCCGCGCCTGGGCCTCGCCGATCTTGCCGCGCACCAGGGCGATGAGGGTGAACGGCAGGTCCGAGACCAAACGGCCGGAGAAGCCCAGGAAGGCCCTGCCCTGTTCCGGGGATTCGCGGCGTGCCAGGGCGACTTGTGCCCCGACCCCGTAGGACGGGTTGTTTTCCCGCACGCCGGCCTCAGTGCGCCGAGCCACGACGTCGGCTTCCATCAGGGTTGCGGACATGACCTGGGCGCCGGCCGCGGCACCCTTGATCTCCTCGGCCAGGGCGATTTTTTCGTGATGTTCCTTGGCGGTGCCATCCGTGTCCAGGGCCGCCAACCCGTCGCGCACGTATCTCAGGAACGCAAGGTCATCTTCGTGGCATCGCCCCGGCACCGGCGGGAGACAGACGACGGGTGCGGGTGCCGGCGGAAAGTATTCGTCGGGAGGTTCGCCTCTGGAATCTCCATTGTGATATTCATCGAACATACCTCCATTCTACGCCCGAAAACCCTCGAAAAGAAGGGCAAAAAACAAAGGAAATTGCCATAAAAGGCCATGTCAAACGCACTTTATGGTTGTCCACAATCCTGCGCGGGGGTCTTGACAAAGGTCGTTGAATCGGAGGGTGCGATTCAAGAATTAAGGGTTTCCCGGCCGGCGCGGCGATAATGATTGGATGCTCTCCTCCTCGCTTGCCTGGCTGCCCGAAGAGCAGTGGCTGCCGTCCGCCGCCGCTCATCAGGTGCGCGCAAAGCGTTTTGGCGAGCCGTTCACCGAGCGCAGGATGAAGCGCCAGAAGCACCCGATCGAGGACTTCCTCTTCACCTATTACACACAGAAGCCTGGGCAGCTCTATCGCTGGCATCCGGGGCCCGGCGTGGTGCTTGCCGGGGAAAGCGCCAGGGAACGCGCAGACTGGAAGTTCTATCGCGAAGTCGTTGACAAGTCGACCGGCGAGCGCGGCTACACGGTGGATCTCGAGGCGTTTGCGCAAACCCGCACGGAGGCGATCCGGTTCGCCAACATCATCCTGGCCGGAACAGCCACCCGAGCGGCCAATTTCGCATGCTTCGGCCTGCACGAATGGGCCATGGCCTACAAATCGGCCGACAACGGGATCCGGCACGAATACCTGCCCCTGCGCCTGGGTTCGGCGGGAACCGATGCGGTGGTCGAGGAGCACAAGATCCGCTGCACCCACTTTGATGCGTTCAGGTTCTACACCCCCGAGGCTGTGCCGCTCAATGAATTGCAGCCAACCCGCGAAACCCAGCGGGACCTCGAGCAGCCCGGGTGCCTGCACGCCAACATGGACCTCTACAAGTGGGCGTACAAGCTGACCCCCGCGGTGCCAAGCGACCTGGTCATGGACTGCTTCGAACTGGCGTGGGACATCCGCACCATGGACATGCAGGCTTCCCCCTACGACCTGGCCGACTGGGGCCACCGGCCCATCGCCATCGAGACTCCCGCGGGCAAGGCCGAGTACGTACGCTTGCAGAAGGACTTTGCCGATCGGGCGCAGGTGCTGCGCGAACGCCTGCTGGCCGTTGCCCAATCACTGCCGTTGCCACAGACTTAGAGGTACCGGCCGCCACCGGCGGCCGACGCATGATTGGAGGGCAACTCCATGCGGCACAGTAACCATTCGCTTCTCCCCGCGCTGCTCCTTGGTGCCGTCGCGATGCTTTCCGGGTGCGCCGACGGCGGCGGAACCGGGGGGTCGCCGAGCGCGTCGGCTTCCAGCCAGGGGCAGGGCCAGGACACCGACCTGCAGATCTCGATCCGGGCCGACGGAAGCGCTGAAAGCGCGCATTTCCACCTATTGTGCGACGGGCCCGTCGCGGTGGAACGGAGCAACCACCCGCGGGCCGCTGCGGCCTGCGCGCTGGTGGATGCCCATCCGCAGCTGCTCACCGAGCCCGCGGCGGGCGCCACGCGGATGTGCACCCAGCAATACGGCGGTCCGGCCATAGCCCGGGTGACGGGCACGCGGGACGGGCAGTCGGTGGAGCGCACCTTTGACCTGCATGACGGCTGCGCGATTTCCGACTGGACCGCCGCCCTGGCGCTGCTGGTCGACCAACCTTCAGGGCAACTGCAATAGGGAGGGGACCTCAGCCCTGCACCAGGTAGCGGTGTTCGGGCCTGCCCCGGCTGCCATAGGCCAGCTCCAGGCGCAGCGATCCGGCCTGCACCAGGTTGGCCAGGTAGCGCTGGGCCGTGGCGCGGGAAATCCCCACGGCGGTGACCACCTGCATGACGGTGGCAGGTTCCCCCGCGGCGGCAACCGCGGCGAGCACCGCCTGCTCGGTGGGCGTCGCCACGGCCGTGCCAACTTCCTCACCGGCCAGCAGCGTGCGCTGTGCCCGGTCGATGGCCTGTTGGTCCAGCCCGGTTGCGGTGTCCAGTTGCCGGCGGTAGCGGGCGTAGGCACGCAGGCGCGAGGCAAGGACCTTCGGGTCGAATGGCTTGACCAGGTATCCCAGCGCGCCGCGCCGGATGGCGGTGCGCACCGCATCGACCTCGGTGGCAGCCGAGAGCACGAAGGCGTCCACGTCGAGGGTGGCCAGCAGGTCCAGGCCCGAGCCCTGGGGCAGGTAGACGTCAAGCAGCAGCAAATCCGGCTGCTGCTCGGCCACGGCGCGCGGCACCATGCGGGCATCGTGCACCGGCGCCAGGGCGCGGAAGCCCGGCACCGTATCGACGTAGCCGGCGTGTAGCGCCGCCACGCGGAAGTCGTCGTCGACGACCAGGACCTTGTAGTCGGTTGTCTCGGTCATGGTGCTTCGGTCCTTTCGGGAGATCCTGATTCTGTGGACAGCACCCCGGGCAGGCGTGCGGCGAAGACCGCTCCCGCCGCCGGGTGTGCGGTGTTTTCGGGTGCCGCAGGCTCCTGGTGGCCACCGGGATCCGCGATCCAGACCTCGCCGCCGCGGGTGCGGGCCAGGCGGCGCACCAGCGGCAGGCCGACGCCCTGCCCGCGCTCCGGGGAGCCCGGCAGCGCCCCGGTGCTGACCCCTTCGGCGAAGACGTCGAGCCCGGGTTCGACCCCGGTCCCGGAGTCGGCGACGGCCAGGTGCAGCGTGGAGCCCTCGGACAGCAGGTCGACCTCGACCCAGCGCGGGGCCGGGCCCTCGACCGCCGCACGCAGCGCGTTGTCGATCAGGTTTCCCAGCACCGCGGTGGCGTCCTGGGCGTCGATGAGGCTTCCGTAGAGTGCGCTGGCATCCCCCACGCGCAGCACCACGCCGCGCTCGTACGCCTGGACGCCCTTGGCCCCGAGGAAGGCCCGCAGGTAGGTGTCCTCGATGGCCTCGAGGTTCTGCACCGGCTCGCGCACCGGCCCCGATTCGATGACCTCGCCGAGGTAGTCGCGGGCCTCGTCCACGTCCCCGTGGTGCAGCAGCCCGGAGATGGTGTGCAGCCGGTTGGCGAATTCGTGGCGCTGGGCGCGCAGCGCCGAGGCCATGGTCTCCACCGCGTCCAGCCGCGAGCCCAGGGTCTCGATGGTGGTGACATCGCGCAGCAACACCACCTGGCCCAGGTCGGCGCCGTCGCGTCGCACCGGGTGGACGGTGGCAACCAGCGCTGCGTGCTCGGTTTCCAGGCGAAGCGTTGCACCGTCGCAGGTGGCGATGGCGGCAACCAACGGCGCGGGCAACTTCGCCTCGGTGTAGGGCAGCCCGATGATGTCGGCCGATTCGTGGCGGTGCGGCAGGCCCAGCATGATCCGCGCCGCCCTGTTGCGCACGCTCACCCGCCCGTCGGGGCCGATGCCGATGACGCCGTCGGCCACGCCGTAGAGCACTGCGTCGCGGTCCCGCAGCAGCTGCGCCATTTCGGCTGGTTCCAGTCCGAGGGTCTGGGCCTTGAGCCGGCGCACCAGCCAGCGCGTCGACGCCGCGGACAGCCCCAGGGCGCCAAGCCCCAGCCCGAACACCCAGGCACCGGCGGTGCGCAGCCGGGCCGCCAGTTCCTGGACCCCGACCCCGACGCTGACCTCCCCGACCACCGTGTCCGAAGTGGGGGCGAAGACCGGGACCTTCGCGCGCACCGATTCGCCCAGTGTGCCGTGCTCGCGGGACACCGATTCCTGGCCCGACAGCGCGACGGGATCGGTGGAGACCCTTTGGCCCAACAGGGATTCGGTGGGGTGCGCCAGGCGGATCCCGCGGTCCTCGGTGACCACCACGAAGAAGGCGCCGGTGCGCGTGCGCGCCGCCTCCGCCGCACGCTGCACGTACCCGGCGCGCAGGGCCGCGGCGTCGAGCGAGTCGTCGTCGTCGGCATGGCCCTTCACCTGTGTCCGGATCTCGGGGTCGGCGGCGAGCGTGCGGGCGATGGCCAGGGCGCGCTCCTGGGCCTGCTCGTTGACGCGTTCCACGGTCACCCACATGGCGCCGGCGGCAGCGGCGAGGATCATCAGTCCCACCACCGCAAATTGCAGGCCCATGATCCGGGCGGCGAAACCGCGGGAGGGCTTTGGCTCTTGGGGCATGAAACCAGTTTAGGACCTTCGTGGGCTTTATGAGCAAAAAAGGATTTAGGGGAAGAAGGGTGCTTTGTGGGCACAACCACACCGGCGTGATGCGCACCACGTAGCGTGTATATCCGCGGCGCATCGGGCGGCAAACGCTTCCGGCACCCACAAGCACCGACTCCCATCACTCGCGTAGAAATACGCATCGTCTTTAGAAGGAGACCCCCCATGCTGGTAGCACTCGGGTTCCTGATGGTGGCCACCTTCATGGCCCTCATCATGACCAAGCGCATGACCCCGTTGTTGGCGCTGATCATCGTGCCAACCGTCTTCGGCCTCTTTGCCGGCGCCGGCCTGGGGCTCGGCGACATGGTCATGGACGCCGTGAAGTCCATGTCCGGAACCGCCGCCCTGCTGATGTTCGCCATCATGTACTTCGGCATCATGATCGACGTGGGGCTCTTCGACAAGCTGGTCGACGGCATCCTGAAGCTGGTCGGCAACGACCCGGCCAAGGTCGTCATGGGCACCGCGCTGCTTACCGGCCTGATTTCCCTGGACGGCGACGGCTCCACCACCTTCATCGTTGTCACCGCGGCGCTGTTGCCGATCTACCTGCGCCTGGGCATGAGCCCGGTGGTGCTGACCTGTGTTGCAGGTTTGACCAACGGCACGCTGAACATCGTCCCGTGGGGCGGTCCGACCGCCCGCGCCGCGGCCGCCCTGCACGTGGACGCCTCGGACGTCTTCGTCCCGATGATCCCGGCACTGGCAGTCGGCCTGGTCGTCGTCTTCGCCTTCGCTTGGGCCATGGGCATCTCCGAACGCAAGCGCCTGCAGCGCGAAGACCCGCTGCGCTGGGGCCCGGGTTCGGTCATGACCGGCGGCACGTCCGGCACCGGCGACTCCGGAAACACCAAGACCCCTGAAGGCGGCCGCGGCGTCGCCCTGCTGGAAAAGGTTGCAGTGCGCGGCGACGGCACCGAAACCGCCACGATGAACGGCACGGTCCTGGACCCGACCCGCGAGACCCTGCGCCCGAAGCTGTTCTGGTTCAACCTCTCGATGACCGTGGCCATCTTCGTGCTGCTGATCCTGGACCTGATGCCGCTGTCCTACCTGTTCATGATCGGCACCGCCGTGGCCCTGCTGGTGAACTTCCCGAAGATCTCCGACCAGGCCAAGATGATTGCCTCACACGCCTCCTCGGTGATCGCCGTGGTCTCCATGGTGCTTGCCGCCGCGGTGCTCACCGGCGTGCTCTCGGGCACCGGCATGGTCGACGCGATGAGCGCCTGGCTGGTCGACGTGATCCCGACCTCGATGGGCCCGTACCTGGCGATCTTGACCGGCATCATCTCGATCCCCGCCACGTTCTTCATGAGCAACGACGCGTTCTACTTCGGCATCCTGCCAGTGCTCACCGAGGCGGGAGCCCACTACGGCATCCCCGCCGTGGACATGGCACGCGCCTCGATCACCGGCCAGCCGGTCCACATGCAGTCGCCGCTGGTTCCCGCGATCCTGCTGCTGGTCTCGATGGCCAAGGTCGACCTGGGCGACCACCACAAGAAGGTCCTCTGGCGCGCACTGGTCGTCTCCCTGGTGATGCTCGCCGTCGGCGTGCTCGTCGGCGCCATCGGCATCGGCTAGGAAGCGCCGCACGGCTACAAGGCAATAAACCGCCGGGGCGGGGGTCGGGAAACCGTCCCCCGCCCCCTTGCGTTCCGGCACACAGGTGTCGCTTAACATCGCCGAAACCGACGTGTGAAAAGCTTAGGGATACGCGAAAGAGTGAGGCGACACCCCCATGGAATTCCTGCTGCTGCTGGTCGGCTTGTTGTTCGGGACGGTGCTGGTGGTCGGGCTGGGCGAACGAATGCGCCTGCCCTACCCCATCCTGATGCTGCTCTTCTCCGCCGGGGCGGCGTTCCTGCCCTTCATCCCCGAGGTCCACATCAACCCGGAACTCATCCTTCCGCTCTTCCTGCCGCCGCTGCTCTATGCAGCTGCCCAGCGCAGTTCCTGGTCGATCTTCCGGCTGCGGTGGCGCTCGCTGGTGTTGCTGGCGGTGCTGCTGGTCCTCGCGACCACCGCCGCCGTGGCGGGTGTCGCCTGGCTCATGGTTTCGTCCATGGCCCTGCCGCTGGCCATCGCGCTGGGCGCCATCGTGGCACCGCCCGATCCCGTCGCGGTGGAAGCCATCGCCAGCAAGGTCAAGATGCGCCGCCGCCTCATCACGGTTCTGCAGACCGAGGGCCTGTTCAACGACGCCATGGCCATCGTGATCTTCCAGGCCGCCGTTGCCGCTGCCATGAGCGGAGGCGAGGTCGGCTGGAACGTCGTGCCGAAGTTCCTGATCGGCGCGGCCGGCGCCATCGTCCTGGGCCTGGCCATGGCCTGGCTGATCGGCACATTGAACCGCTTCGTCCCGAACCTG
This sequence comes from Paeniglutamicibacter sp. ORCA_105, assembly GCF_045798545.1. Classification (NCBI taxonomy): domain Bacteria; kingdom Bacillati; phylum Actinomycetota; class Actinomycetes; order Micrococcales; family Micrococcaceae; genus Paeniglutamicibacter; species Paeniglutamicibacter sp. ORCA_105. Next base: position 113,672 of record NZ_JBIXLM010000005.1, read on the forward strand.
GTGGCCCGCTCGGCCGCGACGCTGGTGGCGCCCTACGCGGTGTACCTGCTGGCCGAGGAAGTCCACTTCTCCGGCGTCGTTGCGGTGGTGGTCACGGCCCTGGAACTGGGGCGCAGGGCACGCCCGCAGGACTCCGAGGAGCGCCTGACCCGCACCGCGTTCTGGGACGTGGTGGAGCTGCTGACCACCGGCGTCGCCTTCGGACTGGTGGGCATCGAGATGCGCTACATCATCCAGGACGAGGGCGCGAACCTCTTCACCTTCATTCCGGGCATCGCCGCGGTCTGCGCCGCCGTCGTGCTGGTGCGCTTCGGCTGGATGATGGCCATGTACAAGATCGGCGGGACCGAACGCAAGAACAGGACCCCCGGATCGCTCAAGGAAGTCCTGGTGCTCTCCTGGTGCGGGATGCGCGGGCTGGCCACACTGGCGCTGGCACTGGCCCTCCCCTCGGCCATGGCCGATGGACAACCGCTCGAGGGGCGCAACTTCGTGGTGGCAACGGCCTGCACGGTGCTGATCGTGACGCTTGTTTTGCCTGGCCTGACGCTACCGGCCCTGATGCGGGCACTCAAGCTTCCCCACGACCACGCCGTCGAAGAGCGGACCCAGCGTGCACTGGCCCGGCGGGCGGAGAAGGTCGCGCTGGAAACCATGAAGCGCTCGAAGGCCGCCGCGGCCCTTCCTCCCGAACGCCGCCAGTCCCTGGCCCGGCGCATGTCCTCGCTGCACACCATTCTCGAGGCCGACTTCGAGAAGGACCCGGAGAAGATGTTGCGCCTGAAGCAGATCCTCACCATCATGGACGATGTCCAGCGCGAGGCACTTGATGCCGCACGCGAGGAAATGCTCAAGGCCCGCAACGAGCCGGGCAACGATCCGGAGCTGGTGGACAGGGTGCTGCGACGCCTGGACCTGCGCACCGTCACGCTGGACCACTGACAGCTCACCGGTCCTCACTTCCAGAGGATCGGGTAGCAAGTGACGGCGCATGGTTGAGCGCAAGGTCGCTGAAGGCAGCGCCTCGCCCCGGCAGCCGGCTACCTTCCAGCCATCCAATCGTGGCTTCCGCTGAAATCGGCCTGGGCTCAATCTTCAGGGGCTTCACCGGAGGCCTTCGTAGCTCATGGCGGGGGCCAAGGCCGTTGGTTGCAGGAATCATGAGTACCCGGCTCCACGCGCGACCAATGAACGGATCGGTTCGAAGTGCCAAGGCCTCAAGCCGATCCGGGGAACAAGTCCCTGCCGGGAAAGGTAGACGAGGATGTCCTCGGCGGGGCGAGACATCGATGAGCAGCAACGATTCCAAGGCAAGGTCTTCGGTCGGGTCGATTTCCAGGCCGAAGGCCAGCGGATGCTGCGGTGAGACCTTGGGAACAAGCGCCCATACTCCGCCCAGAGAAAAGTGATGGTTGCCGGCGTCCATGAAGGCTAACCGCCGGCGGCCATCGCGACATTCCGGATATCAGGCCTCGCGCGTGGCATCGAGCAAGGCTTGGGCCCGCACTGCAATATCGGCATCGCGCACGGAGAGCACCGAGACCAGGTATTCGAGCCGGTGGATCCGCGCCGTGTAATCCGGGCCGAAGCGCTGGGCCAGCGGGCGGGCGGCGAGTTCTTCGGCCATGCGCCAGGCCACGGCCAGCGCACTTTCGAAGAGTCGTTGGTCGCCGGAGGCCGCCAGCGGGACCGACCCGCGACCGAACATGAACACCGCATTGAGCCGCGAATCGTCCAACCCTATGGTCAGCGCCTCAAGTTCCCGGCGCACGGTGCGCAACCTGGCGGAGCCCTTGCCGAAGCGGCCCAGGCGCATGGACATGCTGCCGCCGTAGCGAAGCACCTGGTAACCGATGACCAGGACAAGCCCATTGGTGGGGAGCAGTAACCAGAAGAGGGGATCCAGGTTGGAGTCCAGCTCCCGATGGTCGTTCAGCGGCAGAACCCTCGCCAGGCGATCCAGGGCGTCGGACACCGCCCACTCGGGTGACATATCGGGGGAGAAACTGTTGGTATTCCAGTCGAACCTGCCCAGCGCGGAGATTTCGCCGGTTGCGACCGCCGAGGTCAGCCACGCGGGCGTCGTGGTGGACCCATCATCAAAGAACCACACAGGCAGTACCACCTGTCCAGGGAGCAGTTCCCCGCTGCCGTCGTCAACTAGGTGGGGGTATTGGGCCTTGATCGTCCACATGGATTCCAACAACAGCTTGGGGTCGAAGCGGGTATGCGCGAAAGGGTCGGAGGGGTCGTAAATCTTCGCTCGGACCTCGGGGTCCAAGGTGAGCTGCAGCTCATCCTCAGCGTCCCGGGCAACCACCGTCACCTCGAGGTTTTCGGTGAAATCGACCGGGAGGCCGTGGCGGATTTCTTCCACGTCGAACTTGCTGTCGTCGGGCTCAAAGCGCAATGCCTGCAATGGCAGGTTTCCGGTCGGCACGGCTTCGGCAACGTCTTCGATAGTGATGATGACCATCGAGCTTTGCATGGCCGAGGCCAGCACCAGGGCGATTCCGGCGAGCACCTTGGTGCCCCGGCGGATGCCCGTGCGGAGTGAGGGATGCAACGGGGTCTTGCGGCGTGTCGGTTCCGCTGCGTCATCGAATTCGGGGAGCCTGCCGAACGCTTCACGGGCCATGGCGTTCACCTCGTCCACCGCATTCAGGGACAGCCGCGAACCCTGGGAGGTCAAGCCAAGGCTCGTACGCAACACGCTCAGGTCTTCGGCCGGCCTCGGGGCCGCCGAAGGGCTTCGCCGAAGCATGCGGCGCAACCTCCGCGGGCGGCCCAACTTCCGGGAGAGCGCATGCGCCTGGCGCCGGAGTGCACGCTCCGCTTGGTCCCAGGCGCGCACGGCATGTTCGGACCCGCCCATCTTGCCGGTGCTTGCCTCAAGCAGGGCGTCCAATGCGGATTCAAGGTCGGTGACGGCCCGCGGATCGATCGCGCCGGCGGGGGCGGCGCGCAGGCGCGCCAACAGTTCCCTGGTGGCGAATGCCAGCGGCGCGGTCATCCGCTGGAAGGTGTTTTCGCCGCCGCGGAAGCGTCCAATGACGGCCCCTGCACCCATCACGGCGTCGGCCGATGCGGCCAATCGCGACACCAAGGATTCGAACTTTTCGAGCTTCCCGGCGGTCTGCGGTGTCATGCCGCTGCCGCGCGCATGCACCGCTGCGACGACCTTTTCCTCGGTGCGCGCCAAGTCCAGCGATGCATCGCGCACCTTGGTCCAAGCGGCAGTGAACCCCCGGGGGCGTTGCTCCGGGTCGATGGCGAGGTAGGTGACTTCGAGGGCTTCGAGCTCCAGGACCACGCCTGCAAGTTGGCGCTGCGCGGCGGTGAGCCGGCGGAAGCGGGCCCCCCACCGGGAACGGCGGCGTTGTGCCTTGGAGAGGGCGAACGCCGTCAGCGCCAGGCCCAGCGCGGTGGCCATGATCCAGGGCCAGGGCGAAGGCGGAGACCCGTGGTCGAGCTGCAGGGATGCTTCTTGTGCCGCGGCGATGACCGCCAGTGGCCCGTGGCCGATTCCGACATTGGCCTGGTATGCATCGTGGATATCCTGGCCGACGGCAAGGTTTTGGGCCGGATCGTCGAAGAAGGGGCGGATTGCCACCTTGTCGCGGGCTTGGGCTCGCCTGATCGAGCCGTCGTAGTTATCGATCTTTGCGGCTTTCGGGAGCTTGGTGCTAAGCAGGATATCGGTGCCCGGGGCGAGGTTTCCCTGCTGTTCCTCGAGGCTCAGCGTCCGGTCGGTGACCGTGAGGGTGAGCGGTTGCCAGGAAGCGACGGGTCGGTCCAGTGCGGCTTCGACCGTTTCCCGGGAGATGTTCCACGGCTGCTGGCCCTCAATGACGATCCGAACCTCGGAATCCGGTTGGGTGGCGATGTTCACGAGCCCGGTGGTTCCGAAAACCACGGTGGCAGCCCCGAGAAGGATTGATATCCAAGGGAGGCCGAAATTCGGTTTGTTGCCGGAACGGGCGGGCGGTGTGGCTTTGCGACTCATGGACTCAATCAGGCGTATGCGGGCGTAAACCAGCCAATTCTAACGAAAATTGAATAAATGTCAGGCCGCGGAATACCTGGCCCTACGCTTTTGGAAAACATCAGAACCAGACGAGCCAACCGCGAAACCCGGGAGCGTAAACAACCTTGTGCTGGCGGGAGTCAATATTGCAGAACGAGCCCACCTGCCTGGATAAGCTAAACGCCGCGGGGTCGGTTCCGCGAGGTGGCCCGGTGCGGCTGCGACCGGGCGGTGGTGAATGGCGGAATCGATCATGGTGGCTTCCATGGGTGGATCAGTCTTGGAGGACCGAACCACTCAACAGGAGCCACTCCTTTCTGCCCTGGGGACGAACCGACTTGACTTCAGGCTCGGAATCTCAGCCGAACGGCATTGGGCCCAGCCGCCGTTGCCGGCGGTTATTCCTCGCCGTCGAGGTAGTACCAGCGCCCGTCCTCGCGCACGAAATTGCTGACCTCGTGCTGGGAACGCGACTGGTTCAGCAGGCGGAAGTGCGCCTCGAACTCGACGATGCCGCGGGTGTCGAACGGCCCTCCTGCCTCGGTGCGGATGATGTCCAGGTCGCCCCAGACGATCGCTTCGTCCAGCACCAGCTCCGCCGGACGCGTGTCCGGGTGCCAGGTTGCCAGCAGGAATTCCGGAAGACCCAGGGCGAAGGCGCTGAAGCGCGACCGCATCAGCGACACCGCGGTTCCGGGCCAGGCGGGGGCGTTCGAATCTTCGTACCCCCGGTGATATCGGCCACAGCAGGATTCGTAGGTTTCCCCGGAATTGCAGGGGCAACGCGCATCTTTTTCCATTGAACCAGCTTAAGGGCAGTCGGATCGACGGAATTACGGCGGCCAGTCTGCGGTCCGGGGCCCCTGCAACCCGACACAAAACCAGAGGAACGACCCCGTGCCGGTAGACTGGGCAGGCAAGCTCGCGGAGCGCCCCCACCCTTGGCGTGAGACGGCACGTCCGCGGGCGATTAACCACCCCTCGCGCACAGGAGAACCCGGATGCCCCGGATCGTTGTTGATGTTATGCCCAAGCCCGAAATCCTTGACCCGCAGGGCAAGGCCATCGTCGGCGCACTTCCCCGCCTTGGCTTTACCGCTTTCAGCCAGGTTCGCCAGGGCAAGCGCTTCGAACTGACCGTGGACGGCGAGGTCACCGAGGAAATCCTCGAGCAGGCCCGCAACGCCGCCGAGAAGCTGCTCTCGAACCCGGTCATCGAAGACGTTGTCAACGTCGAGGTAGTCGCAGACTAATGAGCGCAACCGAACTTCCCCTGATCGGCGACTATTCGACGCCCGTCGCAGCGCTGTCCGGCGCCCGCATCGGCGTCGTCACCTTCCCGGGCACCCTCGATGACCGCGATGCTGCCCGCGCAGTGCGACTGGCCGGCGCCGAGGCAGTGTCCCTGTGGCACGCCGATGCCGAGCTGCAGGACGTCGACGCCGTGGTCATTCCCGGCGGATTCTCCTACGGCGACTACCTGCGCGCCGGCGCGATCTCCCGTTTCGCACCGATGATGGGCAAGATCATCGACGCCGCGAACTCGGATGCCAAGCTGCCGGTCCTTGGCATTTGCAACGGCTTCCAGATCCTGACCGAATCGCATCTGTTGCCGGGCTCCATGATCAAGAACGATCATTTGAAGTTCCTGTGCCGCGACCAGGTCCTGCGCGTGGAAAACAACAACACCGCCTGGTCCAACCAGTACGCGCAGGGTGAGGAAATCACCATCGTGCTCAAGAACCAGGACGGCCAGTACGTGGCCGACGAAAAGACCCTCGACGCCCTTGAGGCCGAGGGCCGCGTGGCCTTCAGCTACGTGGGCTGGAACCCCAACGGTTCGCGCCGCAACATCGCGGGCATCACCAATGCCGCGGGCAACGTCGTGGGCCTCATGCCCCACCCGGAGCACGCGGTGGAGGCCGGATTCGGCCCCGACCACACCGGAACCGACGGGCTGGGTTTCTTCACCTCCGTCCTGACCCACCTTGTTGGAGGCCAGAAGTGAGCGCCGCAGAGCAGACCACCGAGCAGAAGAAGTTCAACATGGACACCGTGGCCAACGCCGCGGCCACCCCGGAGACCGAACTGCCCTGGGCCGAGCTCGGCCTGAAGCAAAACGAGTTCGACGAGGTCGTCAAGGTCCTGGGCCGCCGCCCCACCGCCGCGGAACTGGCCATGTACTCGGTCATGTGGTCCGAGCACTGCTCCTACAAGTCCTCCAAGAACCACCTGCGCCAGTTCGGCGACAAGGTCAGCGAGGAAATGAAGAAGGACATGCTCGTGGGCATCGGCGAAAACGCCGGTGTGACCAACCTGGGCGACGGCTGGGCCGTGACCTTCAAGATCGAGTCGCACAACTCCCCCACCATGATCGAGCCGTACCAGGGTGCCGCAACCGGCATCGGCGGCATCGTGCGTGACATCATCTCCATGGGCGCCCGCCCGGTCGCCGTGATGGACCCGTTGCGCTTCGGCGCGATCGACCACCCGGACACCGCACGCGTGATCCACGGTGCCGTTGCCGGCATCGGCGGCTACGGCAACTCGCTTGGCCTGCCGAACATCGGCGGCGAAATGGTCTTCGACTCCGTCTACCAGGGCAACCCGCTGGTCAACGCGCTGGCAGTTGGCGTCATGCGCCACGAGGACATCCGCCTGGCCAACGCGTCGGGCAAGGGCAACAAGGTCGTGCTCTTCGGTGCACGCACCGGCGGCGACGGCATCGGCGGCGCCTCGATCCTTTCCTCGGAGTCCTTCGACGACACCAAGCCCTCCAAGCGCCCAGCGGTCCAGGTCGGCGACCCGTTCGCCGAAAAGGTGCTCATCGAGTGCTGCCTGGAACTGTTCAAGGGGTCCCTAGTCGAGGGCATCCAGGACCTCGGCGCCGCGGGCATCTCCTGCGCCACCTCGGAACTGGCCTCCAACGGTGACGGCGGCATGGAGGTCGAACTGACCAGTGTCTTGCTGCGCGATCCGTCGCTGACCCCGGGCGAGATCCTGATGTCCGAGTCCCAGGAACGCATGATGGCGGTGGTCTCCCCGGAGAACATCGAGGCCTTCGAAGCGACCATGGACAAGTGGGCAGTGGAATACTCCTGGCTCGGCGAGGTCACCGACACCGGCCGCCTGGTCATCAAGTGGGACGGCGAGGTCATCGTCGACGTCGACCCGCGCACCGTTGCACACGACGGCCCGCTCTACGACCGCCCCTACGCCCGCCCAGAATGGCAGGATGCGCTGCAGGCCGACACCTTCAAGTCCTCGGAAGCCGGCGCGAACCTGCCGGCCACCGGGGATGAGCTGAAGGCAGCACTGGTCGAGCTGATGGCTTCGCCGAACATGTGCGACAAGTCCTGGATCACCAACCAGTACGACCGCTACGTCGGCGGCAACACCGCACTGGCTTCCCCGGACGACGCCGGCGTGATCCGCGTGGATGAGAAGACCGGGCTGGGCGTGGCCCTGGCCACCGACGCCAACGGCCGCTACACCTTCCTGGACCCGTACCACGGCGCGCAGCTGGCCCTGGCCGAGTCCTACCGCAACGTCGCCACCTCCGGCGCCGTGCCGATGGCCGTCTCCGACTGCCTGAACTTCGGTTCCCCCGAAGACCCGGATGTCATGTGGCAGCTGGCCGAGGCCATCCGCGGCCTCTCGGATGCCTGCCTGGAGCTCGGCGTCCCGGTCACCGGCGGCAACGTCTCGCTGTACAACCAGACCGGGTCCACCCCGATCCACCCGACCCCGGTCGTGGCGATGCTGGGCAAGTTCGACGACGTCGAGCGCCGCACCCCCTCGGGCTGGCGCGCGGATGCCGACGGCCAGGCCATCTACCTGCTGGGCACCACGCTCGACGAGCTGGACGGCTCGGAGTTCGCAAACATCCGCGAGCACCTCGGCGGCCTGCCGCCGAAGGTCGACCTGGCAGCGGAGAAGACCCTGGGCGCGATCCTGATCAACGCCTCGCGCGACGGCATGATCGACTCGGCCCACGACCTCTCCGAGGGCGGCCTCGGCGCGGCCCTGGGCGAGATGGCCCTGCGCTACGGCGTTGGTGCCCGCGTGGCACTTGATGACCTGTGCGAGCGCGACGGCGTCGACGCCTTCACCGCGCTGTTCTCCGAGTCGCAGGCCCGCGCCATCGTCGCAGTTCCGCGCTCCGAAGAGGTCCGCTTCAACGACATGGCCACCGCACGCCAGTTCCCGGTGGTTCGCCTCGGCGTGGTTGACGCCGCGAGCACCTCGCTGGAGGTCCAGGGCCAGTTCGACCTGGATCTGGCCGAGCTGCGCGAGGCCCACGAGGCCACGCTGCCGAAATACTTCGGCTAGGCACTTCTAAAGTTGCGGGGGGGGGGGGGGTTTTTTCCCCCCCCCCCCCCGCTGTCGTTTATGCCCCATCCTTGCGCTTGGGACCAGCGCCACTGACAGCAAACCGCCAGACCTCGCTGGGACAGATCTTCTACTGCCCACTCCCATTTTCGGAGACATGTGGATCGGACATGCAACTTTTGGTCCCAGCCCCTGATTTACTCCAAATCCAAATTCTGATTTGGAGCAAATTGGGAGTTCCACGAGACCCGCGCACCTAAAGGTGGGCGGGTCTTTTGCGTTGTCCCCGTCCCGCACTTGTGACCCACAACGCCTTGCCGTAGAGTTCTACATCACAGGCCAAAGTTCGACTATAGAATCCAGTGTTCAAATATAGAACACGAAGCGGCGGCCGCAGACAGAACACGACGAAGTGAGGAAAGCCCGTGCAGTTCCACCACCACGGTTACGTATCCGGTGACCCGCGTATCAAGCCAGCAGCCGGCGTCGGCATCGACCGTCCGGAGGAGCTGCCCGAGAACGTCGACGTGCTGATCGTCGGCTCCGGCCCCGCCGGCATGCTCACCGCCGCGCAGCTGTCCCAGTTCCCCGACATCACCACCCGCATCGTGGAGCGCCGCGGCGGACGCCTGGAGATCGGCCAGGCCGACGGCATCCAGGCCCGCAGCGTCGAGACCTTCCAGGCCTTCGGCTTCGCCGAGGCCATCATCGCCGAGGCCTACCGGATCACAGAGATGGCCTTCTGGCGCCCCGACACCGAAAATCCCAAGAACATCATCCGCGGTGGCCGCGCACTGGACGACACCGTGGGCATCAGCGAGTTCCCCCACCTGATCGTGAACCAGGCACGAGTGCTGGACTACTTCGCCGAGGTCGCCAAGAACTCGCCCACCCGCCTTACCCCCGACTTCGGCTGGGACTTCCAGGGTCTCGAGGTGGCAGAAAGCGGCGATTATCCCGTCAAGGTCACCCTGGTGCGCAGCGCGGGCGAGGACGAGGGCACCACGCGCATCGTGAACGCCAAGTATGTCGTCGGTGCCGACGGCGCCCGCTCCAAGGTCCGCGCCTCCATCGGCTGCACCATGGCCGGGGACCAGGCCAACCACGCCTGGGGCGTCATGGACGTGCTGGCCTCCACTGATTTCCCCGACATCCGGCTCAAGTGCGCCATCCAGTCCCACGACGGCGGCTCCATCCTGCTGATCCCGCGCGAAGGCGGGCACCTCTTCCGCATGTATGTCGACTTGGGCGTGGTGCCCGAGGGCGACAACGGCGCCGTGCGCAAGACCAGCATCGAGCACATCATCGAGCAGGCCAACGCGATCATCCACCCCTACACGCTCGAGGTACGCAACGTCGCCTGGAGCAGCGTCTACGAGGTCGGTCATCGCCTCACCGACCGCTTCGACGACGTATTGCCGGAGGACCGCGGCACCCGCAACCCGCGCGTGTTCATCACCGGGGATGCCTGCCACACGCACAGCGCCAAGGCCGGACAGGGCATGAACGTGTCCATGCAGGACGGCTTCAACATCGGCTGGAAGCTGGCCCACGTGCTTGAGGGCCGCAGCCCCGAGTCGCTGCTGGCCACCTACTCGGCCGAGCGCCAGGTGGTGGCGAAGAACCTCATCGACTTTGACAAGGAATGGTCGACGCTGATGGCCAAGAAGCCCGAGGAATTCGAGAACCCCTCGGACCTCGAGGACTTCTACGTGCGCACCGCCGAATTCCCCGCGGGCTTCATGACCGAGTACGCGCCCTCCATGCTCACCGGCGAGGCCGTGCACCAGGAGCTGGCCACCGGGTTCCCGGTGGGCAAGCGCTTCAAGTCGGCCATGGCATCACGGGTCTGCGACACCAACCCGATGCAGCTGGGCCACCACGCCACCGCCGATGGCCGCTGGCGCATCTACGTCTTCGCCGATCCTTCCGTTCCCGGGGCCGATTCCCCGGTGGGCGAGCTGGCGCAGTGGCTGTCCACCGCGCCCGAGTCGCCGCTGGCGGCCACCCCGGCGGGGTTGGACATCGACGCCTGGTTCGACGTGAAGGTCATCTACCAGCAGCCGCACGAAGACATCGACATCAACGCGGTGCCGAAAGTCTTCAAGCCGGAGGTCGGCCCGTTCAAGCTCACCGAATACGAAAAGGTCTACGGAACGGTTCCGGGCAACGACATCTTTGACGTGCGCGGGCTCTCCCGCGACGGCGTCGTGGTGGTGGTGCGACCGGACCAGTACGTGGCCAACGTGTTGCCGCTGGGCGCGACCGACGAGCTGGGCGAGTTCTTCGCGCAAATCCACTCGGGCGCACGCGTCTAGCCACAAACCGGACCGAACCGCCTGGTTCGCACCAGCGGATCACCAGACGTAGTGCCCGCGGCCGATGGTCGCGGGCACTACGTGCCTTGCAGGGCGTCCGGCGGATCGTCCGCCGTGCCAGCCCGTTCTGGCGGCGGCGACGTCTCCCGGCAACCCATCCCTTCCCCAAAACCCTTCATTCGATCTGCCGAAAGCCGGAGACCCGGCATGGTCCCGCGATACGTTGGAAGCAGCGCCCCCGGCATGGACTCCCGTCGCCGGAAGCGCAGGAATAATCCGCAAGTTACATGTGTTTGCATGAATATCGGCGGACATACCCGCTGGACCCACTGAAAGGAAGCACCCATGCAGAGATTTGAAGGCAAGTCAGTCATCATCACCGGCGCAGGCTCCGGCCTTGGGCGTGCCGCAGCCATCCAGATCGCTAAGGAGAAGGGCAAGCTGGCGCTGGTCGACCTGAACGCCGCCGGGCTGCAGGAAACCGAGCGGGAAATCCGGGACATCGCACCGGACGCAGAGATCATCTCGGTGACCGCAAACGTCGCCAACGAGTCCGAGGTGCAGAACTACGTCGCCGAAACCCTCAAAAACTTCGGGACCATCGACGGCTTCTTCAACAACGCCGGCATCGAAGGCAAGCAGAACCCCACCGAGGACTTCGGCTCGGACGAATTCGGCAAGGTCCTGTCCATCAACCTCACCGGCGTCTTCTACGGGCTCAAGCACGTCCTGAAGGTCATGAGGGAGCAGGGTTCCGGGGCCGTCGTGAACACGGCGTCGGTCGGCGGCATCCGCGGGGTGGGCAACCAGTCCGGCTATGCTGCCGCCAAGCACGGAGTGGTCGGCCTGACGCGCAACTCCGGCATCGAATATGGCCAGTACGGCGTGCAAATCAACGCCATCGCGCCGGGCGCCATCATGACGCCCATGGTCGAGGGATCTCTCAAGCAGATGGACCCGGAGAACTGGGAAGCCGTGGGCCAGGCCTTTGTCGAGCCGAACCCCATGAAGCGCTTCGGCAAGCCGGAAGAGGTCGGCCAGCTGGTCGCCTTCCTGCTTTCGGGCGACGCCGGGTTCATCAATGCGGCGGTCATCCCGATCGACGGCGGGCAGTCCTACAAGTACTGAGTCCCAAGACCGGATCCCCAGCAGGCCCCGCGGTGGTTTCACGGCGGGGCCTTGCCGTGCCCGCGGTCCCACAACCCGTGCTCGAGTGCGAAGAGCGTTGCCGAGACGCGGTTTGTCGCACCGGTCTTCAGGTAGATGTGTTCCACGTGGTTGCGTGCGGTCTTCGGGGCGATCACCAAGGCCTCGGCGATGCCCTTGTTGTTCATCCCCCGGCAGAGCAGCCGCAAGACCTCGACCTCCCGCCCGGTCAGGCCTCCCGGCCCGCCGCCGCGCCGTCGCGGTGCGGCGCCTCCGACGGCGGCCAGGACCGCATCTACCGCACGTTTCTCCAGCTTCCCCGCCGCTGCCTCCGCGCGAAGCCGCTCCCCGGCAGCGCGCGGTACCAACGCCTGCCGGTGCGGCCGCGGCTCCAGGTAGGTTTCGTAGGCTTCGGCGGCGGCGAGCAGCCGTTGACCGGGATCCAGCTCGGTTCCGCCGCGACCGTGCGGGTAACCTGAGCCATCAAGCCGTTCCCGGTGCGCTCCTGCCAGCTCGGCCACCCGCCGCATTCCCGGCACCCGCGCGAGGATCCGCTCGGTCAGGAACGGGTACATGGCCAGGTGCTCCCGGTCCACCGCGGACAGCGGCTCCGACTTGTCCCACACGGCATTGGACACCCCCATCCTGCCCAGGTCGTGGACCCATCCGGCACGGCGCAGCACCTGGGCCTCGCCCGGGCCAAGTCCAAGGATGCGCGCTGCGTCGGCGACGAGGCCCGCCACGGCCCGGGAATGCCCGGTCGTCCAGGGGGACTTCAGGTCGGCAAAATCGCCCATGGCCTCCAACACGGAATCCAGCTCCGCGGCATTCAGCGGCGCGTCATTCGGCGCGGAGGCCAGCACCGCCGGCCACGGATCGGACTCCAGCAGCCCCTGGGCCAAATCCCGCGCCCGCGCACAGAAGAGGTCGGCAATCGCCGGGTCGAATTGGGTGCCGCGGCGCTGCGCGACCATGGCCACGGCCGCGTCCACGCCGCCGGTGCGCAGGAAGACCTCAGCGGCGTCGGCGAGCTGGGCAATGCGCATCTCCAGGGGAATCTGCGCACCCGACCTGCCCGCCGGAAGGCCCATGCCGTCCCAGCGTTCAAAGGTGTGCTCGAGGATCGAGGGCAATTGCCGATCCAGACCCACCCTCGCAGCCAGCTGTCCGGCCGAGGTGCAGTGCGAGGCAATGAGGTCCCTGACCGCGGTCTTGGCCCTCGCGGCAAACAAGGCGCGTTCCACGGCCCGCTGTCCGCCCGGCAGCCCGGCACCGGTGCGGCGCAGCATCAGCGCCAGCATGGGCAACCCGTGGGCATCGATGCGGTAGTAATCGGAGCGGAACCCGATGTCATCGCCGAACAGCGCGGCCAACTCGAAGCTATCGGCGTGGCAGCCGATCCAGGCCAGCAGGTTTGCGTGGTAGATCCGCTCGCGCACCGCCGCTTCGACTCCGAGCAGTGTCGCAATCCGCAACCCCAGGAGGGTCGCGCGCATCATGTGTTCCATGGGCTGGCCGAGCCCCAGGTCGATGGCCAGCGAGAGGGCGGCCAGCAGTTCGCTGCGCCTCGGGGCCGAAGCCCCGTCCCGTGACCGCGCGCCCGCGGACTCCGGGTCCGCGGAACCCGCGCCCGCGGACCCCGGGTCCGAGGGAATCCGGTCGAAGGTGCCCGCGTCCTGATCCGCCACGCCTTCATTCTACGGCGGCCGCTTCCCAGGGCACGTGGTTCACGTGGTGCTTCCGTGCCGGGCGGGAGCTGCAGCCATTGCGGGCTCGGTCGAGGGGAAGCAGATCTCGGTGTCGGCCACGAACACCCCGCGCTGCGGCAGCCAGAAGTCCGCGAGGTGCTCCTGGACCGGGAGTGGCCGGGGGTTCCCTGCGTCTTCCCCGTCGATGGTTGCGGCGGAGGCCCCGACCATCCACACACGCAGCGGGCGCGCCCGGAAGGACTGTCCATTGGGCACCAGCCCCGCCAGGCCCATCTTGCCCGAGCGCAACAGCGGCCCCATCAGCCTGCCCATCGCCCCGAGCAGCTTCTCGCTGCGCCACACGGAGACGGGCATGGCGCGGGCCACCGCCGACAGGGCTGCCGTGGCCGGCGTGGACTTCAGCTCCAGTTGCCATTGAAGGACTCCCGGGACCGTGATGGCCAGGCTCGCCGGCCCCGTCCAGTTGCCGGTGACTTTTGCGACCACCGATTCGCTCAGTGCAGCACCGAAGTACCGGGAGCAGCTGAGTTCCGGCGGGGCGTCGGCGTAGATGGTCCATCGTCCGTCGGGCCGGCGCAGCCACACCGCGTGATAGCCCGGGCCGATGGAGCTGGCGGCGAAGCGCCGGTAGGCCAGGACGTGCCCGGTGCTGAACGGGATGCCCATGAGCGCGTAGCCGGCGAACCGTTCGGCGCCTCCCGGCGGCAGCGTCGGGGCGGTTTCCGCCCGTTGTGCATATTCCTGCGGTGTCCGCGATTCCATGGCTTACTCCCCCTTGCTCGATACCCACAGCGTAGGAGTGCCGCTGCGCCTGCGCATGGGGCCGATGCCCCATTTGTTGCGCCCGGTCTCAGCCTTCCTTCCGGCGCACGATTTCGTTGATCCAGGTCGGCGCGAACGGGGAGGTGCAGTTCGGCGGCGTCGGGTAGTCCTTGAGCACCTCGAGGCGTTCACCGATGTCCAGGGCGCGGGCGCGGTGTTCGGCGTGCTCGATGCCGATGGTGGCCAGTGCCTGGTTCATGGCCCACTGCAGGCGATCGGGCGCATCCTTCATCTCCGCCTCGATGACATCGAGCAGGCCCGACAAATCCAGGCCCTCCGGCTTCTTCGCCACCCGCTCGCTGGTCAGCGCCCATCCGGCGCTCGCCACCACGGGATCGGAATCCGCGCTCCAGGCAACGCGCAGTTCCTCGGCGTGGGGGCTTTTCTTCACCACGTAGTTCACCAGCCAGTCGTGGACCTTTGGAGCGCGCGCCTGGCGCAGCATGGTGTCCAGCTCCTCGCGCCCAAAGGCCTTAGGGCGGCAGATCAGCAGCGCCACCAGCCGTGCGGCGGTGTCACCCGTCGCCCACAGCCGTACTGCCAGCTCCTGCTGGGTCTTCAGCTTCTTGGCAACCGCCCGCAGCTTGGAAAGATTCACCCCGTGGTCGTCCCCGCGTTTCTCGTTCGCCTGGCGCATTTTAGGATCCTCGAGCGCGGCAAGCTCGGCCATCACCTCGGCAACCATCGTTTCAGGCATTCCAACCTCCAGCTGTTCGTGTTTGGATCCCAGTCTACGAAAGGTCACCCACGAAACGACGTGGGTTCCACCCGGGTTCCGGCCTCAGCCCGCCGCTAGCCTGCGAGCAGCCACCACATAGCGGCCGGTGACCAGCGCCTGCGCGGCTTCGGTGACGGGAGTAGCCAGGCAGTGGAAACCCTCGGATGGCCGGGACACTGACTTCAGTTCCAGGTGCACGGAACCGTCGGGCTCCAGCACCGCGGTGAAGGACTCCTCACCCGTTTCGGGGTGCCCGGCCAGTGTGCCGTAGGCAAAACCACGCCGGGTTCCGGACTCGATCAGCCGGACGACGCGGCAGGGAGCCTCGATGCGTGCGGGCCCCACGCCAATTCCGAGCCTGACGCGGCTGGCCAATTGGACCGTCGGGGTGTCGGCGCGCACCCGCAGGCCGGCGGCCTCGTGCAGCTTCCAGCCCATGATTCCCTCCGCCAGCGCTTCGAAGGCCGCTTCGCCCTCGCCCACGCGCTCGCGCACCTGCAGCGTCCGGTAGCCGGCGGGAACCGGGACGGAGTCGGTGAAGCCCGGCTCGGGATAACTCAGGTCGCAGAGCACTCCGAGGCGAAAAAGCCTGCGGCGTGCGGCAAGTTCTGCCGGGCCTTGCTTGGCCAGCGCGAGGCCCGCCAGGCCGAGTGCCACCTTCCCGCCGAGGCGCGCGGGCACCGGGAGCATTCCAGCGGTCGGCCGCCAAAGGCCCAGCATCTTCCGGTGGTTTTCGGGCAGGGTGGCGACAACTGCGGCGAAGAGCACCTTGTAGCCAGGCAACACGGCGGGGTCCAGCGGCGGGTTTTTCAGGAAGGAGACGACCTCGGCTACCCGGGGTCCCCCAGCCAGTTCGCCGCGGGCCTCGTAGCCGGCGATGGCTTCGCGGAGTTCGGCATCGCTGCGCGGAGGGTTGGGCACTCCCATGAGTTCGCCCGCCTTGGCCCATTCGCGAACATAGGCGTCGGCACCCTGCGGGACGGGGCCGGAAAAGATCTCGTGGCTGCGCAGGAACGCATCGGCGAAGGCCAGGTGCACCCAGCCCGCGAGGTCCGGGTCGTTGGCCGCATACTCGCGTTCTTCCCCGGTGCCGGCGATGTAGCTCCCGGTGACAGCTTCGTGGCGTCGGGCCACCCAGGCGCAGGCCTCGTCGGCAGCGGCGGTGTCGCCGTAGGTGAGGGTGAAGATCCAGCGGATCGTGCCTGCAAGCCTGGCCAACGGATCCGATTGGTATTTCGAGTGTTCGGCCACCCCGGCCAGCGCCCCGGGATGCAGTGCCTGGGTCAGCAGTGCACGGATCCCGGCGGCGATCGGGCTCATCCCGCCGTGCACCACCCAGACCGCGGAGTCGTGCGGGAAGTACCCCGCATCATCCCCGCGGTCCAGCTCGCGTTCCCACACCGGATCGTAGTGTTCCTGGGCGGAGAAGGTCTGCTGCAGCTTGCGCCGAAGTGGCTCGAACATCTCGGTCTAGCCGATCTGCAATTCGCCCATGTCGCCCCAGGAATCGCCCTCTACCTTGCGCGAGATGATCTTCGGGGTGGCCACCAGGGCCGGGCGCATGGCTTCCAGGCCCGCCTTGAAGTGCTCGGAGTTCACGTGGTTGCCGGCGGCATCGTCGTCCAGGAACGCTTCGACGAGCACGAACTCGCTGGGGTCTTCGACGCTGCGGGACCAGTCGAACCAAAGGTTCCCGGGCTCCTTGCGGGTGGCTTCGGTGAACGGGGTCACCAGGTCCATGAATTGGGCGGTGTAGTCGGGCTTGGTCTGGAATTTTACGACGATGAAGTACATGCCATCCAGCCTACCGATTCCGGATCATCCGCGCTCTACGAGGCCCTTCCAGCCCAGCGCCGCGCGTTCGGCGGCGGGCAGCGAGGCGACAACCAGGTCGTAGGAATCCTCGATCATCGCCAGCATGGTTTCCTCATCCAGCCCCGGCACCACGGTGTTCCAGTGCTTTTTGTTCATGTGGTAGCCGGGGGTGATCTGCTCGTTGGCGGCCCGCAACTGCTCGGCGAGCGCGGGATCGCACTTGAGGTTCAGGTTCAGCTGCCCGCCGCGGTGCATCAGCAGCCCGAACATCTTGGCGCGGCCGCCCTGCTTCCCGGCAACCTTGAACACCGCCGCGTCCTCGCCGAAGGGGAAGTCCTCGAAGGCGCCTGGCATCGACAGCAGCATCCCGCGCCATGATTCGTATTCCACGCTGCCAATCCTAAGCCCGGTGGGCAGGAAATTGCCCGCCCCCGGTGGTTCCCCGCGGTGACAGGCTTGGGTGAACCGTGTGGAACTACAGGTAGGGGTACTCAATCTTCGGACAGGTGTCCATAACGACTTCCAAGCCGGCTTCTTTGGCGCGCCTGGCGGCGGCTTCGTCGATGACACCTAGTTGCAACCACACGGCATCGGCACCCACGGCGATGGCTTGGTCAACAATGTCGCCGACCTTTTGCGAGTTCACGAAACAGTTCACAACGTTGATGTGCCCCGGGATTTCGCCCAGTCGCTTGTACCCAACGTTGCCCAGAACGCTTTCGCCGCTCAGGGACACCGGAATGATTTCCATGTCCAGTTGATCCTGCAGGAATCGAGAGACTCCGGGAGCCACGCGGTTCGGGTTGTTGGTCAGTCCGACCACGGCCCACCGCGCCGGGGTTTGCAGAAGTCGACGAATCACTGCCGGGTCATTGACGTGCCGCTGGCCTTCTTCATTGCTCATGCTCCTAACGCTACCGCGACAGTACGGGGCCCGCACCGTAGGAATATTCTGCGCCCGGATCCAATGTTCGGAATGAATGGAAATCATGCCGAACATTCTAGGAATGGTGCGTGACGGTCTCAGCTATCCCAGGTCTTGCGGTCGGCAACGGGATCGCGGTCCCAAGGAGTTGGGAGCACGCCGTCAATGTACTTCTTAAACCACGTTCGAACCTCATCCGATTGGTAGGCATTTTGCAAGGCCTTGCCTTTCTCAGTTTCGGCGAATCCAGGCTTGGCAGCTACGACGCAGATAAATGGCAGCGCGTCGGCATCCTCTTCAAAGAGCAGCGCATCCTGTGGCGTGAGGCCCAGCTCTGCGCCAAGCCGTACGAATAGGAAGCCTGCGTCAACGTCTGGCAGGGTCTTGGAGAGCGACTGCTGGTCGACTTCCGTGAAGGAAATGCCCTTCGGATTTTCCAAGATGTCATTCTGGGAGAGATGGATCACGCTCTTGTTTTCGTCAACCTTGAGGACCCCTGCCTTGGCCAGCAGCGCCAGTGCACGCCCATTGTTGGCCGGGTCGACGGGTATGGCGATCTTGGCACCCTGTGGCAATTCATCGATGGTCTTGTGCTTCTGGGAATACAGTCCACCGGGCGATCCATACATGTAGAAAGCCGTTTCAACGTCGATGTCCTTATCCTTGGTGAACTGGGCGAGATAAGATGCGTGCTGGAAATAGTTGGCATCGTATTCACCGTTCGCTACGGCAAGGTTCGGCTGGACGATGTCAGTGACATACTTGACCTGAACTTCCCAGCCCTCGGATTCCAGAACCTTCTGAGCGATTTTGGTCGGTTCCTGATAAGGGGCCGATTCGGTGACGATGAGTTTGATGGTCATGTTCTCTGCCCCCGTGGCGGAATTTCCGGTAAGGCCACAGCCTGTCAACACGGCAAGACCGGTTAAGGCGCTTATGCCCAGGGATCCTTTGATAAAGGTGCGTCGTTCCATTGCCAATTCTCCTAACTCTGCCGAGGCCCGCACACCCCAGGTCTGCGTACTACACAACGGTTTACTTAGACGTTCCAGGCTTTTAGATCCGCTGCTGGATCTCGGTCCCACGGAGTGGGCAACGCACCGTTGAGGTAGCCCTTGAACCACTCACGGACCTCGTCCGAGTGATAAGCCGCTTCAAGCGCCTTACCCTTTTCCGTAGCTGAAAAACCCGGGTTGGCCGCAACAAGGTTGATGAACGGAAGTGCGTCCTCTTCCTTTTCAAAGAGAAGGGCATCCTCCGGATTAAGCCCTATTTCTGCGCCGAGGCGAACGAAAAGGAAGCCCGCGTCAACATCCGGCAGGGTCTTGGATAACGACTGCTGATCGACTTCGACAAAATTGAATTTTCGCGGGTTCTCCAAGATGTCGGCCTGTGAAAGGTGAATCAGGTTCTTTCCCTCCGTCAGCTTCAACAACCCGGCCGTCTGCAAAAGTGCCAAAGCTCGTCCGTTATTGGACGGATCCACGGGAATCGCGATCTTGGCACCTTCGGGAAGGTCACCGATTCTCTTGTGTTTCGCCGAGTACACACCCGCTGGTGATCCGTACATGTAGAACGCGGTTTCCACCTCCAGGTTCTTGTCGGTGGTGAATTGCTCAAGATAGGCGGCATGCTGAAAGTAGTTCGCATCGAATTCGCCATTGGCCACGGCGAAGTTCGGCTGGACGATGTCGGTGACGTATTTGGCTTCAACCTTCCAGCCTTGGGACTCCAGGATTTTTTGGGCGATTTTAGTCGGTTCCTGCGTTGGGGCCGACTCGGTGACAATCAACTTAATGGTTTTGTTGTTGCCGGTCGCGGCGGTTGAAGCCCCGCCGGTTAGTCCGCACGCGGTAAGCGAGGCGAATGCACCGAGACCAAGTGCTCCGGCAAGGAAAGTACGACGCTGCATGATGCTTCTCCTGAAATATTTGCAATGATTTGTGGCCGGTGAAGAGCCGGCGGTTCTTCATGGGTAATAGTTCTGCTGAGGCGGACGTTATGTGGTGGACGGAACCGTCGTCGCATCTCCAATAGCGTTAAGACCCTCCGGGAGGGTTCCGTTGATGAAGTAGTCACCAATCGATCGGGCACGGAATGCGATTGGATTGTGCGTTGCCACAGTCTGCGCGTTCCGCCAATGGCGGTCCAATCCCTTTGAGGTGCTGGTAGCCGAGGCTCCCCCGGTTTCGAAAAGTTGCTGCGCAGCGCCGATCGCCAGCTCCGGAACAGAGACTTGCGCTTGTTCCACGGCCAATTCGGCCAGATGCCCTTCAAACGTCGTTGGGCGATGACCGTTTTCATCTGGTTCCTGCCCAACAGCCGCATCAATGGCGATATCAAGGGTTCGCGCGGCAGCCAGCACGGTGGCCTCTGCTGTAAACGCTTTCGTGGCGATGCGGCCAACGGTTTCCTGGACCAGGGGATCGTTCCTGAAGGGCAATCCCGATCCGGTGTTGAAGGTGCGGGCCCGTTTGGCGACCGACTGCGCCGCATCATCCCGGGCAGCGCGGGCGATGCCTGCGAGCACCGCCAGCAACACCAGTTGGAAGAACGACGCTTCGTGGGTTGCTTCCGCGCCGCTGGCCTCGCGGCCAAATATGTCGACGGCATCCACGTGGACGTTCTCAAAAATAGTGGTGCCCGTGCCGGTCAGCCGTTGGCCAAAACCATCCCAGTCATCGATGACTTTCACGCCGGCTGACTTGGTTTCAACGACCGCAAACACACGTCCCGGCTTTCCCTGAAGGGCTGCTGAAACGCGCGTGTAGTCGGAAAAAATGGTGCCCGTGGTGTAGAACTTTTCACCGTTTAACACCCACGCCTCATTCTCGTAGGACAGCACCGTGTTGAGCTGGCCGAGCGTATTTCCGCCGCGTTCGGTGGATGCATTTCCAACAGTTCTTCCGGCGGCCGCGAGTTCATACCAGCTTCGTCGAATGGGCTCGTCCTGCCACTGCAGGGATTCCACGAAGCCAAAGTGTGATCGATACAAATGGGCAACGTTCGAATCCGCGGCTGCCAGATCAATGAGAAGGCGCGCAAAGGTTTCGACACTGACGCCCGCGCCGCCGTACGCCTGGGGTACCCGCAGCGCTCCAAACCCCGCTTCATCCAGCCACGCGACTTGTTCGAACGGGAGGATGCGTTTGAGATCACGTTCCCGGGAGCCTTCGGCAATCCGCGAAAAGAGTTCGGCAAATCGCGCGTGTTGGGTCGCATAATCGGCGGCAACAATTTCGGATGCCTTCAAAGTAATGGTCATGCTGGATGCCTTTCAGGAACTTGCTGTGACCGCGGCGCGATTTTCATTGGCTGCCGAGAATTGGGTGAAGGCTCCGCGGAAAGCGGCTGCCGGGTGTGAGGCCTCGAGCGTCGCTTGTCGCCCAAAGACCTTCTCGCGCAACGTGCCTGGCGCATATTCGGTTTGGGCAAGGCCGCGGGCTCGCAATTCGGGCACCACACCCTCGATGAAATCCGTGTAGGAGCCAGGCAGAATCTGGTTGATGATGTTGATGCCGTCGGTTCCTGCGTCCTGCCACAGTTCGAGCTGATCAACGATTTGTTCAGGGGTCCCGGAGATCTGCATGGACTTCGCCCGGTACCGGGCGAGATCGGCAATCGTGGGGTTGCCCCCCGGAACCGAAGCGCGAATGGCTTCAAGCACACCCTTTCCGCCCTCTGTATCGATTTCACCAAGTCGGGTGTCCAATGGCCTGCCGCCGAGGTCAATACCGAGCCCTCCGCCTATGTGCGCAACCACGGCGTCCAGGTCGAGATACTCGTCATAGTCAGCTTGCTTGCGCAAGACCTCTGCTTCCGTACTTCCCACTACGAAGGAGAGTCCGGCAAAGATTTTCACATCGGATGCTTCGCGCCCGGCGTCAACTGCCAGTTTCCGAATGACCTCAGAGTTCTTGCGAACGTTTTCGGGGTTCGGCGCGAAAAGGAAGGTTGCTTCCGCGTTGGCGGCCGCGAACGATCTGCCACGTGGAGAACTCCCGGCTTGAAAAAGAAAGGGGGTTCGCTGCGGGCTGGGTGAAGACAGGTGCGGGCCGTCAATTGAGTAGCGTTCTCCCCGATGGTAGATCTTGTTCACCAAGGCCGGATCAGCGTGGATTCCTGCAATTTTGTCGGCCAGCAACGCGCCGTCTTCCCACGAGCCTTCCCACAGCTTGAACGCAGCCTGAACGTATTCTTCGGCCCAGTCATAGCGGTCTGCGTGTTTGGCTAGCCCGTCAGCCCCAAAGTTGCGGTGTGAATTCTCCAGCACGCTTGTCACGATGTTCCAGGCAACTCGACCGCTGCTCAGGTGATCGAGCGTCGAGAGCTGACGTGCCAACTGGAAGGGATCGGACTGGATTACCGAGGACGTGAAGGCCAGGCCGATTTCTTCGGTCACTCCTGCCAGGGCCGAAGCAAGCACTAGCGGGTCATTGGACGGCACCTGCAGTCCGCGTTTGATGTGCGATGCCCAGCCCCCGTCGTGGTCGCCGTAGAGCCCAACAACATCCGCAAGGAAGATTGCATCGAACTTTGCGGCTTCCAGGTCCTTGGCCAGATCCACCCAGAGCTTGAGCTCGTTGAAGCGATGCTGTTGTGCCTCGGGGTGGCGCCATTGGCCACCAAGGATGTGGCTGGTGGTGTTCATCAGGAAGGCGCTCAACAGTAGGCGCGGTCGCCGTGAAGTACTCATGGTTGGGGTCTCTCCAAAAGAAGCAGGTCGGTTCAAGAAGGGCGATGGTTACTGTCGCTTGTCCAGGCGGGATGCGATGCGGGTGCCTGAGATCTGCACAATTTGGACCATCAGAATCATCAGCACGATGGCGACGACCATCATGCCTGTTTCATATCGGTAGTAGCCATAACGGATGGCAAAGTCACCGATGCCTCCCCCGCCGACCAGTCCCGCCATTGCCGAATAACTGATGAAACTCACCGTCATGATCGTGATCGAACCAATCAGTGCAGGCTTCCCTTCCACTAGCAACACGTCGCGGACGATCTGGCCGCGGGTCGCACCCATGGCCCGTGCGGCTTCAACGACGCCGCTGCCGAGCTGCGTGAGATTCTGTTCAACGAAGCGTGCAAAGTAGGGAATCGCGTTGATCGTGAGCGGGACAATCACGGCTGCCGTACCGATGGTTGTTCCAACGACGAACCGGGTGAAAGGAATGATCGCGATCAGCAAGATCAGGAACGGAAAGGACCGCA
This sequence comes from Paeniglutamicibacter sp. ORCA_105, assembly GCF_045798545.1. Taxonomy (NCBI): domain Bacteria; kingdom Bacillati; phylum Actinomycetota; class Actinomycetes; order Micrococcales; family Micrococcaceae; genus Paeniglutamicibacter; species Paeniglutamicibacter sp. ORCA_105. The sequence continues at coordinate 136,698 of NZ_JBIXLM010000005.1, forward strand.
TGGTGTTGACGAAACCATCGACAATGCGATGCAGCTTCGGCCGGGGCCGGAGGCCTTGGGGGGCCATTGAATAGAGCCAAATACCCAAGGGCGTTCCCACCAGGATCGCGATGGGGATGGACACGACGAGCATGGCCAAGGTCTGGCCGATTGCCGCGGCAATTTCAGGCCAAAGCTCGATAACGCGGTTGAGGTCGAAGGCCGCTGCACCGCTGCCGTTGGTGGAGGAAGCAGGTACGCTGACGGCCGCGGCAAACTTAGACAAGGGAGGCCTCCTTCGAAGGTGCGCCGAAGCTTGCGGATTCGGTGCCGCGGACCTGGCGCTTGCGGTCCAAGGTGATGTCATCGGAAATGAGGTACCGGCCGATGGCGGTCGCCGGTGTAAACGAGGGATTCCGAAGTGCGCTGATGTCGAATTGTTCGACGACTCGGCCTTCTTCCATGACGGCGACGTTGTCGGCGATTGCCTTGACGACGTTCATTTCATGCGTGACGATCACGGTGGTGATTCCCAACTGGGCGTTGATGTCCGAAACGTACTGCAACACCGACGCAGTGGTCCGCGGATCCACGGCTGATGTCGGCTCGTCGCAAAGCAATACCTTTGGCTCGGTGGCCAGCGCACGGGCAATGGCCACGCGTTGCTTCTGTCCGCCTGACAGCTGTCCCGGATATGCCTTGGCTTTGTCAGCCAAATCCACAATTGCCAAGGCTTCGTGGGCGCGGCGGCGGCGTTCTTTCTTGGCTACTCCCGCGAACTTCAGGCTAAGCTCGACATTTTCAACGGCGTTGCGGTTGTTCAGGAGGTTGAAATGTTGGAAGATCATCCCGATCTGGTGCCGAGCCCTGCGCAATTCCTCGTCGTTCAGCGACGTAAGGTCCGTACCGTCAACCACCACGCGGCCGTTCGTCGGGCGCTCCAAGAGATTGATATTGCGAAGCAACGTTGATTTGCCCGCACCGGAAAATCCAATGATTCCCTGGATCGAGCCCCGCGGGATTTCCAGCGAGACGTTGTCCACCGCAGTGAAGGGTGCCTCCGCCGGAGGGAAAACTGTTGACACGCCTTGAATGCTGATCATGTCCTACTCCTCTCGGTTCACCCGAGGAACGCCGCGACATGGCAAATCAGTCAAATACGTGCGTAAGAACGAAAGTATTCGGCGGACCGCGCAGAGGTTGGCTATCTCCATCGGTCCTGGCGGTAGCACCGGATCCCAAGGACGGGAGTGGTTGCTGCGGCGTCAACGAGCCAGGTCTCTCAGCCGCTCTGGATGGTGTGTGTTGGCGTTGGTCGATTGCCAACGCCGAACAGTTCAAGTGTGTCGCAGAATCTTCGATCGAACCAAGACAAATCGGGTTCCTATGAAACAAATCGACTCACAGAACGATTCTCGCGCTTGATTTGCTTCATGAACCGTCATAAGTCGGAAGATGAAGCGTCGATCCGCCCTACCTTGCTTCATGATTGCGTCATGTTGATAATGCGCACCACGAGCGCGCCCCGGTCTTGCCCAGCCAATTCCAGCCCATAGGTGAACGCTCGTCCGAGCACCATCAAGGTTCGCCACCCGTGGGATTTGCGAAATAATCGGTGCCCCTCTGCTGCGCCACCGGCGGCGCCGACAAAGATTACGCGACGGCAAAGACACCCACGGCCGTCACCATGCCCGATCGCTATAGACCGAAGTCCGCGGGCAACCGCGCAGCGACCAACAGGCCTATTTCCGTGGTTACCCCATGGATCGCCCGCGGTATTTACACGACGACCCGCAGCCGCCCACAACAAACCCGCAGGTACCGGGATCCGCGTGGGCGGAAGGTCACTGCGGGTTCATCGTCGTTGGCTCACTTGGCCAAATAGCCGCCATCGACCGGCAAGGAAACGCCGGTGACGTAAGTATTGGTGGCACTGGCAAAATAACCCACCGCTTCGGCAACGTCTTCCGGCAGCGCCACTCGACCCAGCGGAATCGCTTCGGAGACCGCTCGCTCCGCGGCCATGGGATCCTCGTGTCCGGCCAACCAGTCCTCAAACATCTGGGTACGTGTCATCCCCGGGGCCACGGCATTGACCCTGATGTTGTGCGGTGCAAGTTCCACCGCCGCGGCCCGTGTCAGCGCCAGCATCGCGCCCTTGCTCGCACTGTAGATCCCCATGGTGGGAACCCCGATGCTTGCCAGCCGCGAGGTCACATTGATGATCGCCCCTCCGCCGGTTTCCCGCATGACCCGCCCCGCAGCTTGGAGGCAGGAAATCGCCGCGAAGGTGTTGATTTCAAAGGTTTCCCGCACCTCCTCCTCCGGGGTGTCGAGTAAGGAATTGATGTGGTCAATGGCCGCATTGTTCACCAGAACATCAAGCCTTCCGGTGCGTTCGAGCACCGTGTCCATCAATGACTGCGCGGCACCCGAAGCGGTCAGTTCGGCCCGCACGAAGAAGCCGGACTCGCCGAGTTCTTCGGCCATCTGCTTTCCGCGTTCCTCATTTCGCCCGGTCACCACGACCTTCATGCCATCTGCCACCAGTCGTCGGGCAATCTCGATTCCGATTCCCGAGGTGGCGCCGGTGACCAGTGCGACGCGTTGGTTTTCTCCCACTGCGCTGTCCTCCTTCACTTCGCTGTTTGTCCTACTGTTTTGCGGGGCCGATCAATTCCTGGCCCGGGCGGCTGTCGCTTAGGGGCGTCCCGCCCCCACCAGCCTTTCACCAAGCTCTCGCCGCTGCTTGTCGTCGCTGCCCGGAATGACGTTGCCCCGCAGTGAACGCCCCGCGGTCTCCTTGAAAGTGAGCACCGAAATCAGCCCGATCACGCCCGCAGCCATCAGGTACCACCCCGGTACCAGCGAATTTCCGGTCGCACCGATCAGCGCCTCGTTGGCCACCGCCGCGGTGCCGCCGAAGACGGCCGTGGACAGGTTGTAGCCAATGGCGAATCCGGAGTAGCGCACCGAAGTCGGGAACAACGCGGGCAGCGTCGAGGAGATCGTCGAGAGCAGCATGACCAGCAAGAGGCCCAGGGTGCCGATGCCCACGATCTGCCCCAACAATCCGGCGGACTGCATCAATTGCACCGCCGGCACCGACAGCAGCACGAAGCCAATGCTTGCGGTCACCAGCAGCGGTTTACGTCCAATCCGGTCGCTGAGTGCCCCCAACGGCACGATCAAGGCGATCATCACCAGCTGGATGAGAACCAGCGTCATGTTGGACTCCACCGAGCCATGTCCCAAGGTCGTCGTCAGGTAACTGGGCATATAGGTCAGCACGAGGTAGAAGGCGACGTTGACCAGCACGATAAAACCGAAGAGCTTGAAGAGCTGACCGGGATACTTGCGCAACAAGGTTCCCAGTGCCTGCGGCGCGGTGCTGACTTCGTTGTCCTTGGAACTGTCCTCGGTAAAGGTTTCGGATTCCTCAAGGTGGCGTCGCATCCACAATGCAATCCCCCCAAGCACCAGGGTGAATGCGAAGGGCAACCGCCACCAGCCAGCCATCATGCCTTCCTCGCCAACCACCAGGGTCAGCCCGGTGCACAGGATCGCCGCCGCGCTGAAGCCGGCCAGAGTGCCGAATTCAAGGAAGGAACCATAGAATCCACGGCGGTTATCCGGGGCATGTTCGCTCATGAACACCGCGGCTCCGGCGTATTCGCCGCCGGCGGAGAACCCCTGGACCATGCGCAGCAGGACCAGCAAGACCGGAGCCAGGTAGCCGACCTGGTCAAAGGTGGGCAAGGCGGCGATGCAGGCGGTGGACACACTGATCATCACAATGGTGAAGATCAAGACCTTCCGGCGGCCAATCCGGTCCCCGAGCGGGCCGAGCACCATGCCACCGAGCGGACGGATGAGGAAGGAGATCGCGAAGGTGGAAAAGGCGAGGATTCGAGGCAGGGTTCCCCCTTCTTCACCGAAGGTGAAGAACAGTTGGGAGATGTACACGATCAGGTACCCGTAGATCCCGTAGTCGAACCACTCGATCGCGTTTCCGATTGCCGATCCGGCCACTGACTTCCGGGCCTGTTTCAGTTCTGACGGGGTGAAATCGGCTTCGAGTCTCAGGGCAGGCGGTTGGGTTTGGCTGGTCATGGTGTGCTCCTTTGGCGGCCTTAATTAATGGGAGGGGGTCGGTGCGTTGTTTGAGGCGTGGCGCAGGGCGAACAGTGCATACGCGCGGGCGGCGGTAAGCAGGTCATCGATCCCCACCGATTCGTTTGGCTGATGGGCCTGGGTGTTGATTTCCCCGGGACCGAGGACCAGGGTGGGGACCCGATGGTGCTCGGCCATGTAGCCGCCCTCGCACGAGGCTGTCCAAATGCCGAGCTCACCGGCGCCGGAGACATCGCGGACCGCCTGGCGGATACCGGTGACGACGGCGCTGTCCGCGTCGGTGAGGAACCCGGGCATCTGCATCTGCAGCTGGCCGCGGACGGTGATCTTCTCGCGCCCCGGCATCGAAGCGGTCTGCAGGCGCTCACGGATGCGATCCAACAGCTGTTCAAGGATAAGCTGCGCGTCCTCGCCGGGCAGCAGACGCCGGTCAAGGCTCATTTCGCAGGTGTCAGGCACAATCGAGGTTCCGTGTCCGCCGGCGATGGTACCGATATTCCATGTTGCGGCCCCAAGCACCGGGTGGGCGGCCGCCGCCAGTCGCTTCGTGTCCTGGCCTATTTCGGCAATGATCTCTGCCGCGGCCTGGATGGCGCTGGCCCCGTCGGCAGGGCGTCCGGCATGAGCGCTCGCCCCGGTGATCTGCAGGCCGAAATTCGCAGCTCCCCGACAACCGACGATCGCCACCAGGTCGGTGGGTTCGGCGACCACGCAGCCCGTGTAGGAGCCAACGGGCTCGGTGGCCACGTAGTGTGCGATGCCGATCGCGTCGGCTTCCTCATCCACGGTGCATACCAAGGTCAGCGGCAGCTGCGGATGGTGCGCATGGACAGCGGCCATGGCCGCGATCACCGCGGCCAGGCCACCCTTCATGTCCGTCGCGCCGCGTCCTATGAGCCGCCCTTGCTTCTCTCGTGGCGTGAAGGCATCGGCGTCCCAGCCGTGGCCGGCCGGAACAACGTCGCTGTGACCCAGGAAAAGCAGTCCCCCGCCGGTCCGGTCGCCGCCGAGATGAGCCGTCAGGTTGGCCCGTCCCGGGGCAACCTCGTCGAGGTGCACCATGGCACCGAGCCCGGTGAGCACCCGATCCAGGATGGCCACGGTGGCTGCTTCGGTGCCACCGGGGTTTTCCCCGCCGGCGGCAATCAACTCGCCGGTCAGTTCGACCAGGCGGGCCCGGTCGATCTCGGCCAGCACGCTGGTCTCCAGCGGCCGCAAGGGTGCGATAGCCATCCGGTTCACCGCGCGTCCCCGCTGGCCAAAGCCTCTTCCAGCGCGGCGTGCAACCGTTGCACGCCCTCGTCAATCCGTGCCGGGGTGGAGGTCGCGAAGCACAGGCGCAGTGCGTCGGTAAACGCCCCCGAGTCCGAGAATGCCGGACCCGGAATATATGCAACCCCGTGCGCCAAGGCGATCGGGAAGAGCTTTTCGGAATTGATCGCGGCGTAGCGTCCGCGCAGGGTGAGCCACAGGAAGAACCCGCCCTCGGGATCCGTGGCTTCCACGTCCTGCCCAAAGGTCTCAGCGAGTGCGGCCCGCATCGCCTGCTTGCGTTCCCGGTAGACCCCGCGCAGGGTATTCAGGTGCGCGTCGAGCCGGCCCTCGGAGAGGTAGTCGGCAATCAGTTGTTGCATTGGCCCGTTGGTGCAGGTATCCATGGACTGTTTGGCGTTCACCGCCAGGGCACGCAGCTCCGGATCCATGTCCATCCAGCCCACGCGCAGTCCCGGGGCGAGGACCTTGGAGAAGGTGCGCACCGAAACCACCCGTGGATTGCCCGGGCTGAGTTCGGCGAAGCTTGGCTCTTCGGATCCCTCAAAGCGCAACAAGCCGTAGGGGTCATCATCGATGATGAAGGCGTCCCATTCCTCGGCAAGTTCGAGTAGCTGCATGCGGCGCGCTCCGCTGAGCGTCCGGCCGGAGGGATTTTGGAAGTTCGGGATGGTGTAAATGACCTTGGGGACCTGGCCCGTGGCGGCGACCAGCGCGGGAAGGGCTTCGACAATCAATCCCTGCTCATCCACCGGGGCTTCCAACACGCGGCCCTGGTAGCTCAGTGCCGTGGCGATTCCGTTGGTGTAGGTCGGCGACTCGACAATTACCAGGTCTGACGGGTCAACGAAGAGCTTGAAGGCGATATCCAGGCCCTGCATGCCACCGGTGGTCACCAGCAGTCGGCTGGGATCCAAGTCCACCCCCCTCCTGGAATGGTAGGCCACGATCTGCTCAATCAACTCCGGATTGCCCTCTGTGGCGGCATAGTCGTAGCGGCCTGCCGCCGGGTAGGTCGCGAGCCGGGCGAACTCCGCCTCGGGGATCAGTTCGGCATTCGGCGCGCCCATCGCGAACCGGATGATGTCATGCTTCTGGCTTGCCAACAGCGACGTCGAGGAGTCAATGATCGAGCCCTTTAGCTGGCTAGCCCGCGAGGCCAAGCGGGATGTTGGGGATTTGAGCAGTGGTTCGATGGACATGAGGAGTACTCCTTGTATTAATCGTGGTTAGTTCGCGCGGGACGTCCGCGAAGAATTCGAGGCCGGTGGCGGTGACGCGGATGGGTTCGGAGACTTCGAAACCGTACCCATCGAGCCACATCCCGGCGATCAGGTGGAAGGTCATGTTTTCTTGGAGCTCCGTGTGTTCCCCGGCCCGGAAGCTGACGGTGCGTTCGCCCCAGTCCGGTGGAAATCCCACGCCGATCGAGTAGCCCAGTCGGGATTCCTTGTCGAAGCCGGCGGCCGTGATGACCTTGGTAAAGCGGTCGGTCACCTCGTGGACCGTGACCCCGGGGCGGACCAGCGAGAAGGCAGATTCGAGACCCTCGATGGTGGCGGCCGCGACCTGTTCTAGCTCCGAGCTGGGTTTGCCGATCACCGCGGTGCGGGCCATCGGTGCGTGATAGCGCCGGTGGACCCCGGCCAGTTCAATGGAAATCGGGGAGTCTGCTGGCAATGGGCCATCAGTCCAGGTCAGGTGGGGGGTGTCCGCCCCTTCCCCGGTGGGAATCATTGGGACGATGGAGGCGTAGTCTCCCGCAATTCCATCGACACCCCGGGCTTGGGCCGCCATGATCTCGGCGGCAACCTCATTCTGCGGCCGGCCAGGATCCAGGGCCTGCAGAGCGGTGCGCATGACCGTCGAGCAGACTTTCCCTGCAGCGCGCATCAGCTCAATCTCGTATGGGGACTTCACCAGGCGGACCCAGTTGACCAGTTCACGTGATTCCTGCAATTGCCATTCGGGAAGCATCGCGGACAGTGCCATAAACATGCGCACGGAGAAGTAGTGGGCATCGCCTTCAAACCCGACGCGCAGGTTGCGCCCGAATCCGAGATCGCGCAGGTGCTTGGCGATCCAGTCACCGGGATGGATGTCGGGGCGGTGCACGATCTGTTCGGGGTAGCCATGGATGTTTGATTCATCCATGCAGATTGCGGTTCGGTGGGCGCCATGGGCATCCATCTGGCGCATGTAGAGGAGGGGAGCTCCCTCCAGGGGAAGCACGAGTATTTGTGCGGTGTAGAACGACCAGGCGTTGTACCCCGTCAAGTAGTACAGGTTCGCTGGATCCGAAACCAGCAAAACATCCAGCGTCTGGCTTACCATGCGCTGACGAACACGCTGCTGACGCGCCGCATATTCGTCGATTTCGAGGTCGCGGTGACCTACCGGGTTGTGCACCATCGTCGCTTTTTATTCCTAACGGTTTAGCGGGAAATTTTGCCTGTGACCTAAACAATAGGGGTCGCTATCCCACCAGATAAAGTAGGTAAATCTTGTTCGTACCGTTAAGCTGAACTTACGCTTTGGTGGCTCGAATATTCCCTGACCTCGGAGGGCCATGCTCGATTTCAAAAGACTGACCTTGCTGCGTGAACTAAAGCTGCGCGGGAGCATTGCAGCAACTGCCCGCGTCTTGGGAATCAGCGCCTCGGCGGTCTCCCAGCAACTGGCAAAACTCGAAACCGAGGCCGGCCTGCCCTTGCTGGAACAGGTCGGCCGGAACATCCAGCTGACGCCGGCCGCACGGCAGCTGGTGGCACGCGTCGACGAGGCGGTGACGGTCCTCGAAGGAGCGGCCGCCGAGTTGGAGGCCCGCAGCAACCGGGTCCAGGGCGTCATTCGCTTCGCAGCCTTCGGGACCTTTGCCCGCACGTATCTCCCGGAAACCTTGCGCCGGCTGAGTCTGGTGTACCCGGACGTGGACGTGGAGTTCACCCAACTCGAGCCGTTCGAGGCCCTGGATGCCCTGGCCAGCCGCCGGGCCGATATTGCGATGGTCGACGAGTTCGTCCATATTCCCCGGCGAACGGACGAGGGTCTCGTGCGAACCCTGGTCACCCGAGACCGGGTTGACATTTATCTGCCGCACCCGATCTCCGATCCAATCGAGCTGGGGGAACTTCACTGGGCGTTCGAACCGCGTGGCACCGACGCCTACCTGTGGACCCAACGCTTCTGCCGCAGACTGGGGTTCGAACCGAAGGTCACATTCGATTCGCCGGACCCGCGACTGCATTACGAATTGGTCGCCGCCGGGGTTGCCGCGGCGTTCTTGCCGCACATGGTTTTTCACGGCGAGATACCCACCCTTGGCACAATGACCCGATGGGTTCCGGAGGATGCCGAGGCCGAGCAAGCATTGTTCCGCGACATCTACGCCGTGGGTCGACGTGGTAGCAATTTGCGACCGGCCGTGAAAAGTTTCCTACAGATCCTCTGCGAGGTCGCCGCCTAGCTCGGCGGCCCGCCCAATCAGGGAAGGACAGAATGCTCGATATACACCGGCTCACCTTGCTCCGCGAGGTCAATCTGCATGGCAGCATGAGCGCTGCCGCCCGCAATCTCTCCTACAGCCACTCGGCGATTTCGCAACAGCTCGCCCAGCTCGAACGTGAGACCGGGGTGCGTTTACTGGAGAAGGTTGGGCGCAATGTCCAGCTAACCACCGCCGGCCTTGAGCTTGTGCGCAATACAGAGGCGATCCTCGCAGCGATCGAACGGGCCGAGTCCGATCTGGCCACTTCGCATCGGCGCGCCCAGGGTACCGTCACCGTGGCGGCCTTTGCCAGTATCAGCCGGTCGGTGCTGCCGACGGCCTTGGTCCTGTTGTCCCACGAGCATCCCAGTCTTCAGGTGAACATCCACCGCTACGAACCCGAGGAAGCGGTCTTGCGCTTGGTATCCCGCCAGGTGGACGCGGTCATCACCGATTCGTTCCCGGGAACCGCTGCCGGCGGACATGCCGGCCTGCACACCACCGTGTTGGGAACCGATCCGATGCGCGGCTATCTGCCCCTGGGTTTGGATCCGGATGACACCGCGGCCATCGCAGTGGTGCCCTGGGCCATGGAACCGCCGGAAAGCGCGGCTGCACACTGGGCATTGCGGGTGTGCCGCGAAGTGGGATTCGAGCCGCAAGTCGCCCATGTCTCCTCCGACTTGCTCTTCCATTTGCGAATGGTGGAGCGTGGCCTGGCCGCCGCTTTCCTGCCTGACATGCTGATGCGTGAGATGCAAAGCGAGCTGCAGCCCAGCCGCAGTCTCCCCGTGGACCAGCACCGCACTATCCTCTTCGTGGCACGCAGCGGCGCTGAGCAGAACCTGGCCTTGAATGCCGTGCGCCAGGCGGTCTTGCAGGCTATGGAACACCCCGAAATAACGTAAGTAAAACTTACAGGAATCCGTTGGAATCATTCGCTTTTCTTTACGGGTTCGGCTCTCTAGATTGGAACTACGACGCGATGAACACTCGCCGCGCACATCCTTTATCTTCAGCCGATCCGCACCGGAAAGGAGCGATTCCGAATGACAGTCACCGACATTTCCCATCCGGCACCCGCCAGCCCCACCCTCCTCGATGGGCCGGCCCTCTGGCCAGCCCAGGCCCACACCCCCACGGTGCTCGGGCGCCAGTTGGTGGTGGAGCGCGGCGCAGGGTCGTGGCTGTACACCACGGACGGACGCCGGCTTTTTGACGGCACCGCGGGACTATGGCACGCCAATGTGGGACATGGCCGCCCCGAGCTGGCCCAAGCGGCCTACGACCAGATGCGCCAGCTGGAAACCTTCCACATCTTCGCGCGCTACGCCAACGACAAGGCACTGGAACTAGGCGAAGTCCTCGCCGAGATCTCCCCCATCGACCGCGCGAAACTCATCTTGAACTCCGGCGGCTCGGACGCCATCGATGTGGCCTGCAAGTTGGCCCGCCGGCACTGGCAACGCGAGGGCCGCGGATCAAAGAAGATCATTCTCTCGCGTGAATTCGCCTACCACGGGCTCCACGCCTTCGGCACGAGCATCGCGGGACTCGAATTCAACCGCGAAGGCTACGGAAGCGAATCGCTGGTTCCCGAAACCGCCCGCATCTCACTGAACGACCCGGCGCAGGTCGAGGCGCTGATCACCGAGCTCGGCCCGGAAAACATCGCGGCGCTCGTGACCGAGGCCGTGCAGGGCACCGGCGGCGTGAATCCGCCGGCGCCGGGGTACCTCGAAGCCATCTCGCGGTTGTGCAAGGAGCACGACATCCTTTTGATCCTGGATGAAGTCATCACCGGCTTCGGACGAATGGGAACCATGTTCGCGGCCGAATACTATGGCCTCGAACCTGACATGATCACCTTCGCCAAGGGCGTCACCAGCGGCTACGCACCGCTGGGCGGGGTCATGGTGGCCCCCCGGTTGTGGGAACCGTTCTACCAGGACTCCCCCAACACCCCGATCTTCCGCCACGGAGCCACCTACGCTGGACATGCGACTGCCTGCGCCGTCGCACTGAAGCACATGGAGATCCTGGAGAGCGAACGGCTCGTGCCTCGGGTGAGCGAACTGGCTGGAGTGCTGGGCAGTGCGCTGGACAACCTCGCCAGCCAGAACCCGCTGGTTGCCCAGGTGCGCTACGCCGGACTGCTGGGCGGTGTGACGCTCAGCGACCAGCTCTCGGCCGAGCAGGTATGTGACGATCTGGTCGAGCTGGGGTTCATAGGCCGTCCGCTTCGCGGGAACACCATCCAGATCAGCCCCCCATTCATCACCACCGACTCCGAGCTGCTGGACTTCGTCGCAGCAATCTCGCAGGCAATCACCGAACGAGGCGCCAAATGAACCTCACCGCGACCGTTAGCACCGAACTGATCGAAGCCGACCCAAAAGCGCTGGCCCTGGCCGACGCAGTCATCGATACCCTGCACCTGCCCTCCGACGGCATCCCGGTACATGACCCCGCCACCGGCCAGCTCATCGCCCACGTCCCGGACTTGAGCAGCGACGATGCACTGCACGCCGTAGCCTGCGCGGACCAGGCCGGACACGCCTGGGCTGGGCGCACTCCACGCCAACGAGCCGACGCACTGCATGCGTGGTACCAACTGCTTGTGCAGAACACCGAGGAAATCGCGCACCTGATTTCCCGTGAAATGGGCAAGACCCTGGCCGAGTCACGTGGGGAGGTGAAGTACGGCACCGATTTCGTGCGCTGGTACGCCGAGGAAGCTGTCCGTCCCAGCGGCGATTACCGCCCGGCACCGGATGGGGCAGCCGACATCCTCACGCGTCGCTCCCCCGTGGGCCTGGCAGTGCTCATTACGCCCTGGAACTTTCCGTTGGCCATGGCTACCCGCAAGATCGCCCCGGCCTTGGCCGCCGGGTGCCCGGTTGTGGTCAAGCCTGCAACTGCGACGCCGCTGACCACCTACTTCGCGGTGCAGCTCGCGGTGCAGGCCGGCATTCCAGCCGAACTCATCCAGGTGATCACCACCTCGGATTCCGGGGCCTTCAGCCGCAGCGTGCTCACCGATGAGCGGGTGCGCAAGGTGTCGTTCACCGGTTCCACCCCGGTCGGAAAACAACTTCTGGAACTCGCCGCAAAGAACGTGCTGCGCACCTCCATGGAACTGGGCGGCAACGCGCCATTGATCGTCTTCGACGATGCGGATCTGGAACGCGCCCTGGAAGGCACCTTTGCCGCCAAACTCCGCAACGGCGGCCAGTCCTGCATCGGTGCCAACCGCATCTATGTCCAGGACGGGATCGCGGATCGGTTCGTCTCCGAGCTCACCGCCCATTTCGCCCGAGTTCCCGTGGGATCGGGACTCGGAGCCCGCACGGTACTCGGAGCGCTCATTGACCACCGTGCCGTCACGCAGATGCATGCGCTGACCGAGGACGCGCTGGCCCGCGGTGCCGAACTCCTCACCGGCGGTCATGGCTACGATTCGGTCGGAAACTTCTATGCACCCACCGTCTTGGATCGGGTACACCCCGACTCCCGGGTGGTGCGCGAGGAGATCTTCGGTCCGATTGCCGCCATTCAGCGTTTTTCCACCGAAGCGGAGGTGATCTCGTTGGCCAACGACACCGAGTTCGGTCTCGCCGGCTACGTATTCAGCCAGGATCTGGATCGCGCGCTGAACGTCGCGGACCAGCTGCAGACGGGAATTCTCGGCATCAACCAGGGAGTACCTTCCAACGCGGCAGCGCCCTTTGGCGGAGTCAAACAGTCCGGTTTGGGCCGGGAAGGCGGCGCCGAAGGCCTGGAGGAATACCAGAACGTACGGTTCTACAACATTTCCCGCCGCACCACCGGCTAAATCCCACGATTTGTCTCGCAACAATTCCACGTCAACAACCAAACACGAAGGCACAAGCTCAATGAAGATCTCAGTCGTCAAGGAAATCAAGGCCCAGGAACAGCGCGTGGCACTGCTTCCAGCCGGAGTCGCCGCGCTTACCGGGCGCGGACACACCGTCTATGTTGAACACGAGGCCGGACGGGCCGCAGGCTTCCCCGATGAACACTACGCCGCAGCGGGTGCGATCCTGGTCGACCAGAACGAAGCCTGGGCCAACGCCGAACTCCTGGTCAAGGTCAAGGAACCCGTCGCCTCCGAATATGGTTTCCTCCGCGAAGACCTCACCCTGTTCACCTACCTGCATCTGGCCGCCGACCGGCCTCTGACCGAAGCCCTGCTGGAGGCCGGCACGCTCGGGATCGCCTATGAAACGGTGCAGGACGAGACCGGGCTGCCGTTGCTGACCCCGATGAGTGAAATCGCCGGTCGGTTGGCAGCCCACGCGGCGGCCAACTATCTGACCGGTCCCAACGGTGGGCCGGGACGCCTGCTGGGCGGTTCACCGGGCGTGGCTCCCTGCCGGGTGCTGGTCATCGGTGGTGGCGTGGTCGGCACCCAGGCAGCGCAGTTGGCCCTCGGAATGCAGGCCGAGGTCACAATCCTGGAAATGTCCCCGCGCCGCATCCGCCAGCTCGGAGAATTGCTAGGCTCCCGGGCCCGCGTCCTCATGAACGACCCGCTGACCCTCGAACAGGAACTGGCGCAGGCCGATGCGGTCATCGGTGCCGTGCTGGTCCCCGGGCGGGCCGCACCGAAGGTAGTCAAGCGCTCACAACTGGGCCTGCTCAAGCCCGGAGCATTGCTGGTGGATGTCGCCATCGACCAGGGCGGCGCGTTCGAAACGTCCCGCCCGACGACCTACCAGGATCCCATCTACGAGGTGGACGGGGTGCGTCACTACTGCGTGGCAAACATGCCAGGTGGCGTCCCGCAAACCTCGACCAAGGCGCTGACCAATGCCACCTTGCCATACGTGCTGCAGCTGGCTGACCAGGGAGCGGAGCAGGCGGTGGCCGCCAATCGCGCGTTGGCCGCCGGAGTAAACACCCGGGCCGGCCGGATCGCCTATCCGGGTGTGGCCGCGGCCTTCACCGATCTCCCCAGCGAGGACCGGGAACTGCTCGCCGTGGCAGGCAACTAAATATCCGACAGGTTTGGGGCAGGTGACATCACCTGCCCCAAACCGTCTGCCCCGAGCGCCATCGTCGCTCGGGGCTTTTTTGCTTGGATCCGCTTCTCTCTGGATCCGTGGCTCTCTTGGGGACCCACGGAAACTCCCGCCTGTCCAACACCAATCCGTGCGGCGCAACCTGACCTCGCCCCGGTTGCTGAAGACGGAGCTTCCCGGCCAAGACGTACATTGCGGGAGAATCTGCGGCTTAAGGAGTTAGGGCGGCGGCGCACCCTGCAAGGTGCACCGCCGCCCTAACGCCCATACGGAAACGACTACAAGTTACTTGACCTCGGCGTTGGCGAAACGGTAGTTCGCCGCGCGGTGCGAGTCCTTGACGCGGTCGCCCTCACCAAAGAGCTTGTTGCGCAGCGTACCTTCGACGTATTCGGTCGGGTAGGCGCCTCGGGCTTGCAGCTCGGGAACGATGAACTCCACGATGTCCTCAAAGGTTCCCGGGGTGATGGCGTAGGCCAGGTTGAACCCGTCCACGTCGGTGTCTTCGACCCACTCGATGAGCTTGTCGGCAACCTCGGTCGGCGAGCCGACGGTGATCGGCCCGAAGCCGCCAACGCCCACCCACTCGGCAAGCTGGCGGATCGTCCACGGCTTGCCCGAATCCCCGCTGGCCTGCTGGAACATCGCCACGGAGGACTGGATGGCGTTGGACTTCACGTTGTCGCCGATGACGTCGTCCGGGCCGTAGGTCGAAAGGTCCACGCCCATCCAGCCCGAGATCAGCGCAAGGGCGCCATCGATGTCGGCGTAGGACTTGTAGTCCTCGAACTTGGCCTGCGCGGCGGCGGAATCCACGTCCGTGATGATGGTCTGCATGGTGTAGATGCGCACGTCGTGGCGTCCACGGCCGGCCGCCTCGGCGGCGTCGCGGATCTTGGTGACCGTGGCCTTGAGCATGTCTTTGGTGGGGCAGGTGACGAAGACTGCCTCGGCATTTGCCGCGGCGAACTTCATGCCGCGCGAGGAGGTTCCGGCCTGGAAGATCACCGGGGTGCGCTGCGGGCTGGGCTCGGTGATGGCGATGCCCGGGACTTTGAAGTACTTGCCCTCGTGGTTGATGTCGTGGACCTTGGACGGGTCGGTGAAGACGCCGCGCTCGGCGTCGCGAACCACCGCGTCTTCTTCCCAGGAACCCTCGAGCAGCTTGTAGACGACCTCGAGGTATTCGTCGGCGTGGTTGTAGCGCTCGTCGTGCTCGAGCTGGTCTGCCTGGCCCATGTTCCGGGCGGCGGAGGGCAGGTAGCCGGTCACGACGTTCCAGCCGATGCGGCCCTTGGTCAGGTGGTCAAGGGTCGCCAGGCGGCGGGAGAAAGGATACGGGTGTTCATAGGAGGTGCTGGCGGTGACGCCGAAGCCGAGGTTCTCGGTCACGGCGGCCATCGCGGAGACAAGCATGAGGGGGTCGTTGACCGGGACCTGGGCGCCGGTGCGCAGCGGCACCTCGTTGGATCCGCCGAAGACGTCGTAGGTGCCCAGCACGTCGGCGATGAAGATGCCGTCGAACTTGCCCTTTTCCAGGGTCTTGGCCAGGTCGGTCCAGTAGGACAGGTCCTTGTAACGGGCGGACTGGTCCTTGGGGTGCTTCCACAGGCCCGGGGACTGGTGTCCCACGCAGTTCATGTCGAAGGCGTTGAAACGGATGTGGCGGGGGGCGGGTGTCTGGCTCATGTTTGTCCTTCGCGAGGTGTTGGGAGTTTGCGGATCCGATGGTGCGCGGATCAAGTCATTGGTTCGGTGGCGGTTGGCGGTTTCAGGGGAGGCCGGTTGCCGGTGTTGCGCCCACGTCGCCGATGGCGTTCAGCTGCTGGGGCGCCGTCCCGTTGACCTCGTAGTCGCCGATGATGCGCGACTTGTAGATCGCCGGGTTGTGGGTGGCAACGGTGCGGGCGTTGCGCCAGTGCCGGTCCAGGTTGCAGCCCTTGGCGGTTGCCGAGGCGCCCAGTCCGTCAAAGAGCTTGGTCGCCGCCGAGAGAACCAGCGGCTGGACGACTGCCTGGGCCCGATCCGCGGCGAGTTCACACACCGCAAACCGCTCTGCCGGGCTCAGCGAGGCATCGGCAAGCGCGATCTCGATCTCCGCCACGGCGGCCAGGACGATGGAGTCGACGGCGAACGCGGTGCCCGAGATCTCGCCGACCAATTGGAGCACCTGGGGTTCCTCGCGCACCGGAACGCCCGTTCCGGTGCTGAAGCTTCGCGTGCGGGCCTGGACCGACGAGCGCACGTCATTGAGAACCGCGCGCGTGATTCCGGCTTGGACCCCCAGGAGCACCAGCTGGAAGATGGCGGATTCCGGGTCGTTGACCTGCTGCTCGTCGGGCAGGATCGTGTCCACCGGGACGTTCTCGAACGTGGTCGAGCCGGTGCCGGTGAGCTGCTGCCCAAATCCGTCCCAGTCGTCAAAGATCTTGACCCCGGAATGCTGCGTGGAGACCACCGCTATTTGGCGGCCGGCGCGGGCCGGATGCGCCACGGCGACCGCGACCCAATCGGCGTAGATCGTGCCGGTGCAATAGTATTTCTCGCCATTGAGGATCCAGCGTTCGCCCTGCTTGGCAATGGTCGTGTTGAGCGTGCCCAACCTGTTCCCGCCGCGCTCGGTGTAGGCGTTGCCGACGATCTGGCCGGCAACAATGCGCTCGATCCAGCGGTGCCGCAAGGCATCGTCCTCAAGCAACAGCACGGATTCGACGAAGCCGATGTGTGAGCGCCACAGGTGCGCCACCTGGGAATCCGCCTCGGCGAGTTCGATCAAGAGGCGGAACAAGTCGGACACGCTTGCCCCATAGCCACCTGCTGCCACCGGGATGCGCAGGGCCCCGAATCGCACCCGGTTCAGCCAACCGACAGGTTCAAAGGGGAGGGTCCGGTTGGCATCGCGCTCGCTGGCCCCGGCTGCGATCTTGGCGAAGACCGGGCGGAAGATCGCGGCCAACTCGTCATAGTGACTGTTCAGTGGAACGCCCGGCGTGAGTTTGAGCAGGTGTCGGGCGGGGGTGTCGCCGGTGAAGGCGTCGAGGTTGACGGCACCAAAGATGTTCGGGTCCGCCTCGACGGCGTGCGCTTGTGCAAATGAATCGATAGCCATGAATTCTCTCCATCGGTCCTGGCGTGAGCACCTACCGCCCAATTAAGGGGAAGGGGTTGCTGCGGCGTCATGGAGCCAGATCTCTCGGCCGCTCTGGATGGTTGTTGGACACATTTCTACACGCCCCGGCGAAGCAGTGACAACCCGGTTCGTCACAATTGAAGCCCACATCACCGGCCGGACGGTCATCCACGACGGCGCCAAGGCCTCGGGAAACCTCGGAGGCCTGTCATTCTTCGGACCATTCATTCGATACCCCGCCGCGGTGCCGCGGGCCCTCCGGCAACCCGCGCCGGCCATGCAAACATTGGGGCGTTAGCGGGACAATGTGGCGCCATCCGGAAATTCCCATGGAATCGTGCGACCCTGAGTAGTCGGTTCCCCACCCTCATGGATTCGAACATTCTCATGATTATCGAAGATTGTTCGAGCGGCAATCCGGGAAAAGCTATCCGTCGAACGTTCCGTCACATTACGGCTGGTTTGCTCCCGTGACACGCCATCGAGTTTGATGAATGAAACTACCCATCCCGAGCGGCCGAGAGATCTGGCTCCATGACGCCGCAGCAACCACCTCCCGCGGGTGAAGTGCTAACGCCAGAACCGATGGAGAACAAAATGCCTGAAACCCTTTTGCCCGAGCTCCCTGCCGTTGCCGAGGAATCCTCGTGGAGCGAAGCCGAACGCCTGACCTTCTGGGACGCCGCGGCGCGGCGCCTGAGCTGGTCCGAGCAATGGCACACCGTCCACAGCAGCACGGGTGTCGACCAGGCTGCCCGGCGTGGCCCCGAGTTGCACTGGTTCGAGGGCGGCAAGCTCAACGCCGCGTACAACTGCGTGGACCGCCATGTGGAAGCCGGTCGCGGCGACAAGGTGGCCCTGCACTTCGAGGGCGAGCCAGGCGACACCACCACCGTCACCTACAAGGACCTGCAGGACCGTGTTTCCCAGGCCGCCAATGCGCTGGTCGCCCTGGGCATCACCAAGGGCGACCGCGTCGTCATCTACCTGCCGGTGTTGGTGGAAACCATCGTCATCACCCTGGCCTGCGCGCGCATCGGCGCGGTGCACTCGCTGGTCTTCGGCGGCTTCTCCGCCGAAGCCCTGAAGTTCCGCGTCGAGGACACCGCCGCCAAGCTCCTGGTCACCACGGACGGCCAGTTCCGCCGCGGCACATCGGTCCCGGTCAAGGCGCACGCCGACGAGGCCGTCTCCGGCGAAAACTCGATCGAGCACGTCCTGGTCATCAACCGCATCGGGCACACCGACATCAATTGGGTGCAGGGCAGGGACGTGTGGTGGCACGAGACGGTCGACACCGCGAGCACCGAACACACCCCCGAGGCCTTCGACGCCGAAACGCCCTTGTTCATCATGTACACCTCCGGCACCACCGGCCAGCCCAAGGGCCTGGTCCACACCACCGGCGGCTACCTGACCCAGGCCTCGTGGAGCCACGAGTTCCTCTTCTCGAACCCGGATCCGGCCAAGCGCGACGGAGACGTCCACTGGTGCACCGCCGACCTGGCCTGGGTCACCGCGCACACCTATGAGATCTACGGGCCGCTGTCCAACGGCGTCACCCAGGTGATCTACGAGGGCGTGCCCAATGCCCCGCACCCGGGCCGCCACTTCGAAATCATCGCCCGCTACGGCGTGACCAGCTACTACACCGCGCCCACGTTGGTGCGCTCGCTGATGGGCTGGTTCCCCGAGGGAATCCCCGAGGACTACGACCTGTCCTCGATCCGGTTGGCAGGAACCGTCGGCGAAGCCGTGAACCCGGAGGCGTGGCGCTGGCTGCGCAGCCAGGTCGGACGCGACACCGCCGCCGGCATCCCCATGGTCGACACCTGGTGGCAGTCCGAGACCGGTGCCACGATCCTGTCCCCGCGCCAGGACGACACCGCGTTCAAGCCCGGCTGCGGCACCCGCGCGCTGCCCGGCGTAGCCGTGGACATCGTCGACGATGCGGCGCAAACGGTGGAGAAGAACCTGCAGGGCTACATCGTGCTGACCAAGACCGGGCCATCCATGGCCCGCACCGTCTGGGGCAACCCCGAGCGCTACTACACCTCCTACTGGGAGAAGTACGCGCAGCAGGGCTGGTTCCTGGCCGGTGACGGGGCGCGCTTCGATGATGACGGGGACATCTGGATCCTGGGCCGCACGGACGATGTCATCAACATTTCCGGACACCGGCTCTCCACCATCGAAATCGAATCGGCGCTTGTCACGCACCCGGCAGTCGTCGAGGCCGGGGTTTGCCCCACCAGCGATGCCAAGACCGGCCACGCGGCCACCGCGTTCGTGGTGCCGTTCGACAAGTCGGTGGTGGGAACGGACCTGGCCGGCGAAGCGCTGGCAAAGCAACAGGCCCTCATTGCGGAGCTTCGCAACCACGTGGCAACCCAGATCGGTCCCATCGCCAAGCCGCGCGAGATCGTCTTCGTTCCCGATGTGCCCAAGACCCGCTCGGGCAAGATCATGCGCAGGCTGCTGACCCAGCTCTTTGAGCGCAGCGCCCTGGGCGACACCACCAGCCTGCAGAACGAGCCGTGCATCGCACAGATCAAGGAGATCTGCGACGCCTAACCGGCTACCGCGAAATCTTCACATAGGCCATCGCCCCGTGACGGGCCAGCGTGACGGATCCCAGACCGCTGGCCCTGACTTCGTCGAAGAGCTCGGTCCCGGATCTGATCCTGGCAATGTCTCCGTGCGCCTTCAGCAGCGCAAGATAGGCGTTGGACCGGGCCGGGCCCCTGACCAATGAGGCCAGGAACAACTTCCCGTGATCTTCGAGTTGCCTGCCCAGCGCCCGGACGGTGGCGGTGACATCCGGGACCAGGTGCAGCAGCCCCAGACCGAGAATTGTTTCGTACCGCAGGTCCCCCGGGGGCGCAAGCATGTCCCGGCATTCCAGGGTGATTCGCTCGGGCACTGAGCCGCCGGCGGCCGTGGCGATGGATTCACCGGCCAGCTTCAACATCGGTCCGCTCATGTCCACCAACGTCGTCGTCCGGGCACTTGCCACGTGCAGCGTCGCCGTGGCCTGCGCCGTGCCGACCGCAACCTCCATCAGCGGACCTTTCCCGGAGGCAATGGCCTGGGCCGCGAAGATTGAATATTGCCGGGGGTCGGTGCCCCAGAACACCTTGTTGTACACCTTTGAGCCGATCATGGCGTCGTAGGCCTTCGCACACCGGGCATAGTATTCGGGATCCCCAAAAAACGATTCGCTCATGCACACATGGTGCGCCGGGGCGGGCAGTGTTTTCTAGGCGTGGACCACGCCGATCTTCAGGCGGTCCCGTCCACACGCATTCGCCACATGGTATTTGCCCTCC
The DNA here is from genome assembly GCF_045798545.1 of Paeniglutamicibacter sp. ORCA_105. Taxonomy (NCBI): domain Bacteria; kingdom Bacillati; phylum Actinomycetota; class Actinomycetes; order Micrococcales; family Micrococcaceae; genus Paeniglutamicibacter; species Paeniglutamicibacter sp. ORCA_105. The sequence goes on from NZ_JBIXLM010000005.1 coordinate 157,074, forward strand.
GGCACCTCACGACGTCGTGCCCCCCGGGCGCGGACGCCGCGATCGCGCGGCTTCATCCTTCCCCATCCAGCCGTTCGGTGAGGATTCGCTTCGCCCTGCCCTGCAGGATGCCGAGGGATTCCTTGATCAGCGGTGAGCCGAGGCTGCCTTTGCGCACCGCCGCGACAATCCTGCGGGCGGGTTTCCCCTGGCCCGAGATGCGCAGTCGGGTCACATTCTCCGCGCTTCCCAGGGGCGCCAGTCGCGGCAGCAGGCCAACTCCCAGACCAGCTCCGACGAAGGCGATCTGGGTTTCCCACTCGACGGCCTCATGGGCAATTCTCGGAGTGACTCCGACGGCCGTAAACGCCGCGGTGAACAGGGAATGATAGGTGGAACCTGGGGCTTCGGTGATCCAGGGTTCGGTCGCCAGCTCTTCGAGCGTTACCGTCTCCCGCGTTGCCAGCGGATGGTCGGAGGGAAGGATCACGTCGAGGGGATCGTTGAGCAGCGTTGTCTGCTCAAAGCGGGGGTCCTCTTCAACGTACGTATCGGCTTGCATGGCCACGATGACCGCCAGGTCGATTCGTTCCGCAACCAAAAGGTCGAAGCAACGTGCCGGATTCGCCTCGAGCACCTGGACTTCCACCGAGGGACGTGCCGTACGCAGGGTGGCCGCCAGCGGCGCGAGCAGCTGGGCAGCCGCGGTGGAAAAGCCGCCCAGCCCAAAATGGGATTGCACCTGGTCCCCGGCCTGAAGCGCCGCGGCCCGCAACCGCTCCCATTCCGTCATCAACGCGTCGGAGCCCGTCACGAGGAACCTGCCGGTGGCCGTCAGGCGCACGCCCCGCCCGTCCTTCGCCAGCAGCTCCATGCCCAGCACGCGCTGCAGCTCACGCAACTGCGCCGACACCGCGGAGGGCGAGTATCCGGTGAGTTCCGCGGTTGCCCCGACGGTGCCGGTCCGGGCAAACACTCTGAGCGTGGTGAGTCGCGGATCGATCATGCACCTATTCTGCACCATTATCTCCAAAATCTTGCGCTTTTATTGCAGAGCATCGATCCATACCCTCGTGAGTAAGAAGTTTCCGGCATTTCGGTGACCTGGATCACCACCCGGGACCCCGGCCCGCATGCCCACCCCATTCCCCCGAGGAGTAAACACATGTCTGCTTCAGTGAACGTGCCCCTGTCTTCACGCGGCAAGCTCGCTTCGTCCTTGCCCGCAGAGCAGCTGGCCGAGATCGCCGAGTTGTTCGACTTCCGCCGCGAAGGCCATTCCCTTGACGCGCCGTTCTACACCGATCCGGCGATTTTCAAGATCGACATGCAGGCCATTTTCGGCGAACACTGGCTCTTTGCCGCGAGCGTCGCCGAGCTCCCGGAACCGGGCGACTATGTGACCGTCGACTACGGGCCCTACTCCCTGATCGTGCTGCGCAACGACGAGGGCGGCGTGAACGTCCTGCACAACGTGTGCCGCCACCGCGGCGCGCGCGTGTTGACCGAGTCCACCGGGACCACGGGGAACCTTGTGTGCGGCTACCACTCCTGGACCTACGCCCCCAGCGGAGACCTGATCCACGCTTCCGCACCCGGGGAAACGAAGTTCGACAAGGGCTGCTTCGGGCTCAAGCGCGCCCACAGCCGCGAATACGCCGGCCTCATCTTCGTCTGCATGGCCGAGGAACCGCCGGCCGACTTCGACGAAACAGCGAAGATCTTCGAGCCCTACCTGGCCCCGCACGACCTCTCGAAGTCGAAGGTCGCCTACCAGCAGAACATCATCGAGGAGGGCAACTGGAAGCTCGTCATGGAGAACAACCGGGAGTGCTACCACTGTGACGGGCACCCGGAACTCGCCTGTTCCCTCTTCCCCACCTGGGGCCTGTCCGAAGGCCTGATCCCGCCGCACCTGGAGGAGGTCTGGGACCGCAACACCGAGGCCCAGGCCGCGCTCGAAGCCCGCTGCCGGCGCTATGGCATTCCCTACGAGGTCGTCGAGGAGCTCGACACCCGGGTGGCGGGCATCCGCATCTCGCGCGAATCCCTCGACGGCGACGGCGAATCGTTCTCCGCCGACGGACACCGGCTCTCCAAGAAGCTGCTCGGGGACCTGCGCGACTTCCGCCTCGGCCGCTGCTCGATGCACCTGCAGCCCAACAGCTGGTTCCACTTCCTCGGCGACCACGTCGTCACCTTCGCCGTGTTCCCCGTCAACGAGCACCAGACGCTGGTGCGCACCACCTGGCTGGTCGCCGACGACGCCGTCGAAGGCGACGACTACGACCTGGAGAAACTCACGCACACCTGGAAGCAGACCAACCTGCAGGACAAGGAATTCGTCGAACTCTGCCAAAAGGGCGCGTCCAGCCCCGCCTACGAACCAGGGCCGTACATGAAAAGCGAATACCAAGTCGAGGCATTCATCAACTGGTACATCCAGCGCGTGCAGGAACACCTGTCGTGACCATGACCACGACCGAGCCCACGACAACGACAACGACAATGACAACGACCGAGACTACAACCACCACCATTACCGCGCCCCACCAGGAGCCACAGCGCATCCGCGGCCTGGAAATGCCGTGGAACCGCGTGCTGGGCAGCACCGAGGGACCTGCCAGTGCCGCACGCGCCCTGGGCCCCTGGCACCCGCAGGAGTTCCTGGCCGAATGCGTCGAGATTGTTCCGGAGGTCGGCGGAATGCTGACCTTCGTGTTCCGCCGCGCCGACGGCGCGCCCCTCGCGTTCCGACCGGGCCAATACGTGAACATCGCCTTCCCCGTGAACGGCGAGGGCGGGGACCCGGTGGACCGCAGCTACTCCCTGTCCAGTTCGCCCACCAAGCCGTGGACCTTCGACATCACGGTGAAGCGAGACCCGGCCGGCCGGGTCTCGCCGTGGGTGCACGAAAACGTCGGACCCGGCACGGTGCTTGAAATGCTCGGACCCGTCGGCGCCTTCCACCTGCCCGATGCCGACCGGCGGGCCCGCTACCTCCTGCTGGCCGCGGGCTCCGGCATCACCCCCATCATGTCCATGCTGCGGACCATCCACTCGCTGCCCGGACAGGCCGACGTCGTGGTGCTCTATCACGGTGCCGCTCCCGGAGGCTTCGCCTTCCACCAGGAACTGGGCTACATCGCCACCGTGGATTCGCGCGTCACCGTCCACTTCTCCCTGGGCGACCGCAGCGCGCCCGAGGACTGGGAAGGCCTCACCGGACGGCTGTCCACCGCGATGCTGGATGAGGTGGCGCCAGACGCCAACGGACGCCAGGTCTATGCCTGCGGCCCGGAGGGCTACCTGAACAACGTGTCCGAACTGCTCGCCGCGGTCGGCGTCGATGACACCTCCATCCACATGGAGTTCTTCTCCGGAGACCGCGAGACGACCCTGGAATACCAAGCAGAGGTCGCACTGGCGGAGGAGATTGCCGAGGAAATCGCCGAGGAAATCGCCGATTCCGCGGAGGACTACTACGAAAGCCAGCCTTCCGCCCTGGGCATGTACGAACCGGCCTACGACGACGAGGGCCCGCTGGAGGCCACGGGACTGCCGCTCCAGGCAGCCGATCCGGACTTTGCCGAACCAGACCCCGTTGATTCCGAGGTTCCGGCCGCCGAAGCAGAATCCGCAGAAACAGCGGAACCTTCCGTCCCCGACGTTTCGGCATTCGACACCGTCGGCACCGGAAGCCTCACCCTGTCCTTCATGCGCACCGGCATCAATGTCCGCATCGACCCCGAGGAGAAGATCCTCGGCATTGCCCAGCGAGCCGGAGTCAGGATCGGCGCCAACTGCCAGGAAGGCATGTGCGGCTCCTGCAAGATCGTGAAGCTTTCCGGTGATGTTGAGATGAACCACCAAGGCGGGATCCGCGCACGGGAGATCGAGGCCGGCAAGTTCCTGCCGTGCTGCTCGACCGCGCGGACCGATCTGGTGATCGACGCCTAGCCGGCTGGTTCCGGGAGGTGACGACGGAAGCATGGATGGCCGGTACCGAAGTGCTGCGGCCGTAACCCGGACGCGGCACCAAGTGCCGGCTTCACGTCGAAGCCCACGGCCGACGCACCATCGCCGGGGTCACCATCGCGTCAGCCGGCCCGGTATCGGGGTCATCGGCCCTCCCGGCGCAAGGCCAGGGGGTCGTCAAGGACGTTCCATCCATGCCAACGTGGTTCATGTTGGAGGGCGGAATTTCCTAGTGTGCGGCGGCGGACAGGTGCCGCTGCAGCAGGCTGATGTCCACTTCGACGATCTGGCCATTGCGCAGCGGTTTGGTTCGCACGCCGCCCTGCAGCTCATCAACAGTCAGCCGGATCAATGTCCCGTGGGCCACGGCAATGATGTTCTTGCCCTCGTGACGCAGCACCAGCTCACTGAGGGTGGAAATCCCGCGCTTCACCACGTCTTCCTCGGGCTCTGCCGAGAGCAGCAGGCTGTCGATCTCCTCGCGGGGCAGGTCGCGGACCACACGGCCTTCGGCATTGCCGTAGTGGCGTTCCTGGAGACCGCCCAATTTTTCGGTCAGCGTCAACCCCAGGTCATGCCCGATGAGTTCCGCAGTTTCCGCTGCGCGGCCAAGCGTCGATGAGACCAGCACATCCCAGTGGCGGGTTGCCAATTCCCGGCCCGCGCCACGCGCCTGCCCACGCCCCAGCTCATTGAGCGGAATATCCGTCTGACCCTGAAGTCGACCTTCGGCATTCCATGCCGTTTCACCGTGACGGACCAAAACCAAGGTTGCACTCATGGCCACAAGCCTAACCCGGCACGAACTCCGCCGGGATCCGGTGCAGATCCTTCGATTCCCATGCCCCCGGACGCAACCTAAGCACATATTCTTTGGCTACAGGGATTTTTCTTGCCACAATGGATCCCAGACCCCCATCCCGAGCGGCCGAGAGATCTGGCTCTACGACGCCGCAGCAACCTTCCACACTCCGGTGGACAAGGTGCTACCGCCAGGAACGATGGAGAACGCACAAGCGATCTTGGGTGTCGATGCGCCCGCAGGGAAACCCCTCCCCGAGGGCACTTCGGCACCGCATTCATCCGGGAGAAGCACCACCCCGCCCCACCACAGGCGAGGACAGTCCGCACCCAGGGCTGCCCCAGCCGTATACGCAAGGAGTCAGCCACCCTCATGGCCGAACACCAATTTGGATTCCGCACGCGCGCGCTGCACGCCGGCGGCACCCCTGACGCCGAGCACGGCTCGCGCGCCGTTCCGATCTACCAGACCACGTCGTTTGTCTTCAAGGATTCCGACGACGCCGCGAACCTCTTTGCGCTGCAAAAGTACGGCAACATCTACTCCCGCATCGGCAACCCGACGGTGGCGGCATTCGAGGAGCGCATCGCCTCCCTCGAGGGCGGCATCGGCGCGGTGGCCACCGGCTCAGGCATGGCAGCCGAATTCATCACCTTCGCCGCACTTGCAGGCGCCGGGGACCACATCGTGGCCTCCTCCAAGCTCTACGGCGGCACCATCACCCAGCTCGACGTGACGCTGCGTCGCTTCGGGGTGTCGACGACATTCATCGATTCCACGGATCCGGCCGAGTTTGCCGCCGCCATCCAGGAAAACACCAAGGCGGTCTACACCGAGGTCGTGGCCAACCCCTCCGGCGACGTCGCCGACCTCAGGGGCCTGGCCGAGGTCGCCCACGCCGCGGGCCTCCCGCTGGTTGTCGATTCGACCCTCACCCCTCCGTACCTGCTGCGCCCGATCGAGCACGGTGCCGACATCGTCATCCACTCCGCCACCAAGTTCCTCGGCGGCCACGGCACCACCCTGGGCGGCATCGTCGTGGAGGCCGGCACCTTCAACTGGGGCAATGGCAAGTTCCCCGCGATGACCGAGCCCGTGGCCTCCTACGGCAACGTCTCCTGGTGGGACAACTTCGGCGAGTACGGCTTCCTGACCAAGCTGCGTTCCGAGCAGCTGCGCGACATCGGACCGGCACTGCCGGCCCAGTCCGCGTTCCAGCTGCTGCAGGGTGTCGAGACCCTGCCCCAGCGCATGGACTCGCACCTGGCCAACGCCAAGGCCGTGGCCGCATGGCTGGAGGCCGACCCGCGCATTTCCTACGTGAACTACGCAGGCCTGCCCTCCCACCCGCACTACGAGCGTGCCCAGGAGCTGTTGCCCCTGGGCGTCGGCTCCGTGTTCAGCTTCGGCGTCAAGGGCGGCCGTGCCGCCGGCAGTGCCTTCATCGAGGCATTGCAGCTGGCCAGCCACCTGGCCAACGTCGGGG